>DAINNP010000055.1:0-8491 GCA_036735785.1 Rhodoferax sp.
CCACCATGAGCGTGGCCGACAACATCGGCTTCGCGCTGGAAATGCGCAAGGTGCCCGTAGAGCAGCGCAAAAAGCGCATTGCCGAAGTGGCCGCCATGCTGCAAATCGAACACTTGCTGGACCGCCGCCCCGCGCAGCTGTCTGGTGGTCAGCGCCAGCGTGTGGCCATGGGCCGCGCCTTGGCACGTGACCCCCAGCTCTTCTTGTTTGACGAGCCGCTCTCCAACCTGGACGCCAAGCTCCGCGTAGAAATGCGCGCCGAAATCAAGCGCTTGCACCAAGTGTCTGGCATCACCAGCGTGTACGTGACACACGACCAGATCGAAGCCATGACCCTGGGCAGCCGCATCGCGGTCATGAAGGACGGCATCCTGCAACAAATCGGCACGCCCGACGACATCTACAACCGCCCGTCCAACACCTACGTGGCCACCTTCATCGGCTCGCCCACCATGAACCTGATCAAGGGCCATGTGGAAGTGCCCGGTGCGCAAGGCCGCTTTACTTTCAACGGCAGCACCCTGGAGCTGGCAACCCCAGCCACTGGCGACGCCACCCTGGGCGTACGCCCCGAGCACATTGAGCTGATCACTGGCGATGCCCCTTGGCGCGGCGAAGTGGCCGTGGTGGAGCCCACAGGCGCTGACACCTATGTGGTGGTGAAAACCGCCGCCGGCGAAGTGACTGTGCGCACCGCCCCGAGCGCTTCTTGGAAAGCCGGCGACCAAGTCGGCCTGCGCGTGAACCCTGCGAACACCAACTGGTTTAGCACTGCGACGGGTGTGCGTTTGGACGTTTAAGTCTTCAAGCCATTAAAGGAATAGCCGGGCTGCCCTAGTGCGTAAGTCCTGGAGCCACCTTGAGTTCCTGAACCACTTTGGAGTTGGGTTTAGGAAATTTTGTCACCCGGTATTCAACCGGTGGGACTGACCTCATTGCTTCATGGGGGCGGTGGCAGCTGGAGCGTTGGAGCCAGTCCGTAGTCTGAATCACCCCGGGTTTGAACTAAGCCAAGGAGTTGGCTTTCGCGTAAGACTTGCGAACACAAACTAGTTCAGCACCGTAAGTGGATCTGATAAGTTTTCTCGAGTTATCAAGGCGAAAGTTGGTGCGAACGGACTATTGCGGACAAGGCGGATACATCAAAAAATCAGAGTGTTCCGATTTAATTTTTTTGAGATTTCACTAATGAACCACACTCCTTTCAAAACATTGCTTACCAAATTGCTCGCTGGCATCGCCATGGTTGGTGCCACCATAGCCCAAGCCAATGCAAATGTGACTTTTTCTTTTACACAGTCAGGCGGCAATGTTTTGATGCAGTCTTCTGGTGTACTGAACACGAGTAACCTGCTGGCAAGCCCATTGAATTTCTGGGGCGGCGTTGGTGTTGAAACCAATAGCGGTGGCCAGTCCGACATCATGGGCGATACATCTATGGGTAACTTCGACCGCACTTTTGCATTCAATGCGGGTACTGATTACAGCCCTTGGATTGGCAATATGTTCACATCGAGCAACTTCGGGTGGTCGTCCAGCGGCACGACCCAGTTCGCCACCTATGCGTTTGCGTCTTCCTTCCGCACCCCCGGCATTGCCATCTCTTCTGCCGACATGGTGGGTGCACTCTGGACCCCTAATGTGAGCTGGAGCAAGGCGGGTACCTTGGTCAGCCTGGGCCTGACACAAGGCACCTACACAGTTGTTGATGCGCAGACCCATGAAGCGATCACGATCCAGATTGGTGCTGTCCCCGAGCCAGAAACCTACGCGATGTTGATCGCTGGTTTGGGCGTATTGGGAGCCATTTCGCGCCGTCGCAAAGCCAAGCAGACTGCATAAGCACACTGCACTTTGCAAACAGTACATGGGGGCTTCGGTCCCCATTTTCGTTTGAGGCTTCAGTCTGAGTTGCGGCTGTGGGTGGCGCACCTGCGTTGCGTTTGCGTGTTGCTTATAACGACGCCCTTCGCCGCTTCACCCCTGCAACGGCAACTCCAACCGAATCGTCAACCCATGCGGCAATGTCGTCTGCGCTGTCGCCGTGCCGTTATGCCGCCGCGCGATTTCCGCCACGATGGACAGGCCTAAGCCGCAGCCGCCGGGGAGTTCGCTGGCGCGCCAGAAGCGTTCAAACACGCGCTCCAGGTGCTCGGTCGAGAGGCCGGGGCCGGTGTCTTCTACGTCCAGCCAGCAATAGCCGTTGTGCACTGTGGTGCGCAGCGTGACCACGGCGCCTTTGCCGGCGTAGCGCAGGGCGTTGTCGATCAGGTTGCTCAGCACTTCGCGCAGCAGCAGTTTGTCGGCGGGCACCATGACGCTGTCTTCGCCCTCAAAGCCCAAGTCCACGCCAGCGGCCAAGGCGCGGCGCGTCCATTCGCGGGCCACCTCGCGCGCGAGTGACGCGGCATCCACCGGCACCAAGCTCACTTCCGCCTCGGTGCGGGCCAATGACAGCAGCTGGTGCACCAGGTGGGCGCTGCGCTGGGCGCCGGTGTGCACTTTGGTCAGGCGCTGTTGCAGGGCCTCGGGGTCTTTTTCTTGCATGGCCAGTTCGGTCTGGCTGATCAGGCCCGCAAGCGGGGTGCGCAGTTGGTGGGCGGCGTCGTTCAAAAAGCGCTTTTCCTGGCTCAGGCTGCGGCGCAGGGTGGTGAGCAGCTGGTTCAGGGTGTTGGCCAGCGAGTGCACTTCCTCCGGCGCTTGCGTCATCTCGATGGGCGAGAGCGACGCCATGTTGCGGTTGGCTAGTTGCGCTTCCAGCCGCTCCAGCGGAGCCAGGCCGCGGCGTATACCTTCATAAACCAGCACGCTGAGCACGGCGCCCAAAATCAATAGCGGGAAGAGTACATCGCGCACCAGCTCGCGGGCAATGCGCTGCTGCGCCACCAGGCTCTTGGCCACCTGCACCCGCATGCGCTGGTCGGTAAAGCCATCGCCAAAGCTCAGGTCGATGGAGGCCACGCGCATGGGCTTGCCGTCCATCACCACCTCGTAGAGCACGGGCTCGTTGGCGGGGGAGTACAGGTCAGGTGTTTGGCCGGGAATTTTGGTGTTGCCCAGCAAAAAACTGCCGGGCGGCGACGACACCATATAGGCCACGCGGTCGTCCGGGTCCTGCTCAATGATGTCGCGCGCTGCGCGCGGAAAGTCGATCAACAAGCCCGAGCCCATGGGCTTGACCTGCCGCGCCAGCGAGCGCACCGATTGGGTGAGCGACTGGTCAATCGTTTTCTCGGCATAGGCCAGCGCCACCCGGAATGCCAGCGCGCCACCCATGAGCCACAGCACCAGCTGCGGCAGCAGCAGCCAGATCAGCAGCTGCCGCTTGAGCGAGAAGCGAGCCGGGCGGCTCACGGAGTGTCCGATTCCAGCATGTAGCCCAAGCCGCGCACGTTGCGGATGCTCAGGCCGCTGTCGTTGAGCTTGCGGCGCAGGCGGTGCACATAAACCTCCAGCGCATTGGAGCCGGCAGCGCCGCCTTCTTGCGGCGCGGTTTGCCACACGGCCAGCACGTCTTCCCGGCCGACCACCTGGCCCATGTTGTTCACCAGCAGCGAGAGCAAAGACCATTCGCGGTGGGTGAGCTCCATGGCTTCTTCGCCCAGCCAGCCCAGAGGCAGCACCGGGTCGAGGCGCAGGTTTTTGCTGGTGCTGCTCTGCACTTCGAGCGAACCGCCAAAGGCGGGCAGCCGCGAGCGGCGCAGCATGGCTTGCAGGCGGGCGAGCAGCTCTGCCATTTCAAAGGGTTTGGTGAGGTAGTCGTCAGCGCCAGCGTTCAGGCCTTGCACCCGGTCTTCCACGCCATCGCGCGCGGTGAGGATCAGCACCGGCAGCGCAGCCAGGCGCTGGCGTATCCAGATCAGCACGGTAATGCCGTCTACCACTGGCAAGCCCAGGTCGAGCACCACGCCGTCAAAACGGGTGGACTCCAGCAGGCTTTGGGCTTGGGCGCCGTCGCTGGCGCTGCTCACGCTGTGGCCGGCGTGCACCAGTTGCGCGCACAGGCCGTCGCGCAGCAATTCGTCGTCTTCAACAATCAGTAAATGGGCCATTCCCCAAGCATACCAAGGCAGGTGGCACGCTTGGCTGCGGTGCAACCCTCAGGTGGCAGTGGCAGCCTCTAGCCCTGCGGCAATCGCCTCGGCGCGGGCGGTTTGGATGAATTGACCAATCTTTGGGCCGGTAGCGCCCGCCGCTATTGCGCGAGCAGCTATTAAATCTGTAGCAACCGCCAGCGCCAGGTCCAATGCCTGCCCCAGCCGTTGGGCTTGGGGGTAGGGCGCGTCTTGCAGGCCAAGGCGGCCTTGGGCATCGCACTGGCAGGCCAGCAAGGCGGCGCGAAAGCGCTCGGGTTTGCGGATGGCGTCGCAGCGCTCCAAGAGGCGCAGCAGGGCAGCCGCATTGAGCGAGCCGCTGCGGTGGATGTTGCCGTGCTCGCGGGCCACCACGTCAGCCAACTCGGCGCAGTCGTTGGGCACCCGCAGGCGCTGGCACACGCCCTTGAGCAGGCGGGCGCTGCGCTCTTCGTGGCCAATGTGGCGGGGCAGCACGTCTGCGGGCGTGGTGCCTTTGCCGAGGTCGTGGCCCAGGCAGGCAAAGCGCACGGCAAGCGGCGCACCCAGTTGGGCGGCACGATCCAGCACCAGCATGACGTGCACGCCGGTATCTACCTCGGGGTGGTGCTCGGGGCTTTGGGGCACGCCCCAGAGCCGGTCCAGCTCAGGCAGCAGGCGCTTCAGGGCGCCGCAGCTGCGCAGCACCTCAAACATGCGCGAAGGGCGGGCCTCCATCAGGCCCTTGGCAATCTCTTGCCACACGCGCTCGGGCACCAGGTGGTCCACCTCGCTGTCTTCCACCATGGTTTGCATCAGGGCGGTGGTTTCGGGCGCCACGGTGAACTCGGTGAACCGCGCGGCAAAGCGGGCCACGCGCAAGATGC
The DNA here is from genome assembly GCA_036735785.1 of Rhodoferax sp. Taxonomy (GTDB): domain Bacteria; phylum Pseudomonadota; class Gammaproteobacteria; order Burkholderiales; family Burkholderiaceae_C; genus Allorhodoferax. The sequence goes on from DAINNP010000055.1 coordinate 4,940, forward strand.
GCACCGGGTCTTCGCGGAAGGCGGGGGTCACATGGCGCAGCACACGCATCTGCAGGTCGGCTTGGCCCCCAAAGGGGTCTATCAGGTCTTTGGCATCAAAAGTGCCATTGGCGCAGGTACTGTCTGCGCGAGTTGCTATGGAATTGATAGTAAGGTCGCGCCGGGCCAGGTCTTCTTCCAGCGTCACATCGGGCGCGGCGTGCACCGCAAAGCCGCGGTAGCCGGGCGCGGTTTTGCGCTCGGTGCGGGCCAGCGCATATTCCTCTTGGGTGCGGGGGTGCAAAAACACCGGGAAGTCTTTGCCCACGGCAATAAAGCCCGCGTCCAGCATCTGCTGCGGGCTGCTGCCCACCACCACCCAGTCGCGGTCTTTGACCTCCAGGCCCAACAGTGCGTCACGCACAGCGCCGCCCACCAAAAAGGTGCCAGTGTTGCGGGTGGAGTCGGGTGAGGGGGCGGGCATAAAAGGCAGGGGCTTTGGACGTGGTTCAGCGTTGCAGGCGGTAGGGTTCTTCAAAGTCGAGAAAGTCTTTCTCTGCCAGCGCGCCGGTGATCCAGTCCTGCACACCGGGCAGGGCCAGCACGCGGGACACATAGGCACCCACCACCGGGCTGACCGGCAGGCCATAGGTTTTGAGGCGGGCGCACACCGGGGCGAAATACGCATCTGCCACCGAGAACTGGCCAAACAACATGGGGCCGCCGTACTGGGCCAGCAGCTCGGTCCACATGGCGCTCAGGCGGGCTACGTCGGCGCGGACTGCGGGCTTGTCGCGCCAGATGAGGGCACCGGTTTCGAGCAGGGTGGCTTCGATGTTCATCGGGCAGTTGCTGCGCAGGCCGGTGAAGCCGGAGTGCATTTCGGCACACACACTGCGGGCCCGCGCACGGGCGGACTTGTCAGCAGGCCAGAGCTGCAGGTTGGGAAAGCTCTCGGCCACGTATTCAGCAATCGCCAGGGTGTCCCACACCGCCAAGTCGCCATCGACCAGCAGCGGCACCTTGCCGGTGGGGGAGAGCGGGGCCAGCGTGGTTTTGAATTGGGATTGGCTCTCGAACGAGTCAAACCGCACCACGACCTCTTCAAAATCGATGCCCGCCTGCTTCAGGAGTACCCAAGGGCGCATGGACCACGAGGAGTAGTTTTTGTTGCCGATGTAGAGCTTGATCATGCGCAATCCTTGGTCAAATTCGCATGATAGTCGGGCCTAAAGGGGGTGGCGACTCAGAGAGGGCCGCCCTATACTGAATGCACAAGCGCAGACTTCCAAGTTTTGCCAACACCGGGAGGGAGATACCCATGTCGTACCAAGCAGTTCGCCCTGACCGGCGTCATTGGCGTAACGGCCTGTGGTGGTGTGTTGCTGTGTGTGCAGGCTTGATCTCGAGTGCTGTGGCCGCCCATACGATCCGCTTTGCCCCGGAGAAAGACTACCCCCCATTTGTGAGCGCCGGCCCTGCCGGGCATGTGCAAGGCTTGTCGATGGATGTGCTCGAGATCTTGCGGCCGCGCCTGGGCGGCGAGCTGCAGATGTTGCCCCCGGATAACCTGGCCAACATTCTCGATGCGGCCCGCCGCGGGGAGGTGGACTTGATCTCCTCACTGCGCCCCACCCCCGAGCGGGCCGAGTTCTTGGCGTTTACCGAGCCCTACGTCAAAGTGCCTGCCGTCTTGGTGGTCAAACAGGGGCCGGCGGCCCCCGTTTTGGCAGACCTTGCAGGCCGTTCGGTGGCGGTGGGCAAAGGCTATGCGGTGGAAACCTTTGTGCGCACCCACTATCCGCAAATCCGCTGGGTGGCTGTAAGCGATGACATAAGCGGCTTTCAGCTCTTGATGCGCGGCGAGGTCGATGGCGTGGTGGCGGATGTAGCCAGCATCAGCGATGCCAAGCGCCACAGCGGCGTGCGCGGGGTGCAAGTCGGCGAGACATTGCCCTTTGAATATGCGCTGAGCTTTGCCTACCGCAAAGAGCTGACGGCTCTGGGCAGTGCCCTTAACACCGCCCTCCAGGACATTTCGCCCGCCACCCGCCAGGCGCTGCTGCGCCGCTGGATCGATGTGGACACCCTCACCTACGAAGACCCGCTGCACCTCTGGTTGCGCCGCGCAGCGTTGGGGTTGACGTTCCTCGGGGTGCTGCTCATGCTGGTTTGGCGCGCACGCAAACCCCTTTTGAAAGACAGGCACCCCCGTGCAGACTGACGCGCCTCGGGCGGACAACGCCGTTTCATCCAGCCTGTTGGCCCCGCGTGACCGCACCCCGGGGTGGCTGTGGCAGTGGGCCTTGCTCGTGGGCGCGGTGGCGTGTGTGTCGCTGGCGATCTCAGACCCGCGGCCGGGGCAGGTGATGGTGTGGTTTGCCAATGCCTTTGGTGTTGTCGCCCTGATGCGCTTGCCCAAACGGCAGTGGCCGGCGTTTCTTGTGCTGGTGGCGCTGGTCCTGTGGGCGGCGCATGGCGGCTTTTCGCTGGTGTCGCCAAATGTGGCCGTCAGTCAGGCCGGTGGCTTGCACGCGGCCTGGGTGGCTTTTGCGGATGTGCCGGGCTACTTGTTGGGCATGGTGCTCGCCGCCCTGTGGCTGGAGCGGCTGCCTGCGCTAGAGCAGGCTGGCGAGAGCCCCACGGTTCAGGTGCAAGTCTTGCTGCGCGGAGCGCTGTTGCCCGCCATGGCGTCTGCACCGCTGGGCGGGCTGGCGGGTGTGTTGGCCTTGCGGGGCGATTGGTCGAATTTGGCCTTGAACTGGTTGGTGGGCGGCACCATTGGCTCGGTGGCGATGCTGCCGCTGGTGTTGCTGCTGGCTACCCGGGGTGTGCGCAGTGCGGTCCGCGGGTGGTTTCAGCCGGTTCATGTGGGGATGGCGCTGATCAGCCTGTCTGTGATGTTGTGGTCGGCCACCAGCTTGCCCAAACCCTTTGTGGTGATGTTGGCGCCTATGGTGTGGGTAGCGGTGCGCAGCACGTTGCTCAACAGCCTGGTGATCAATGGCCTGATCGCGCTGGCCATGGCCGCCTTGATACGGGTGGGTGTTTTGCTGCCACCCCCATCGTCCATCTGGTGGGGCGATGCGGTGTACTACATCTCGGTATTGGCTACCCTGTTGCCGGGTTTGTTTCTGGCTGTCCTGTCTGAAGGGCAGCGCCGCACGACCCAGGCGTTGGCGGACCGCGAGGCCCGGGCACTGAGCCTTTACCGCGCGACGCCGGCCATGTTGCATTCGATCGATGGCAGCGGCTGCATCGTGCAGGTCAACCAGCTCTGGCTCGACACGCTGGGCTACCAAGAGGCCGAGGTGCTGGGGCTGCACATTGCGGATTTCATGACATCCGGGTCCGCCCGCTATGCGCGCGATGTGGTGATTCCGCAGGCGTTACACGACGGCCGCTGCAACAACGTGGAATACCAGTTTCTTACCCGGGACGGCGCGGTGCGCGATGTCTTGCTGTCGGCAGTGTGGGAGTTCGATGCAGATGGCAGGCCCGAGCGCAGCCTTGCGGTGCTGCAGGATGTGACCGAGAAAAAGCGCTTGCAGGCCCGCAGCCACTTCGCCGAGC
>DAINNP010000055.1:8591-11555 GCA_036735785.1 Rhodoferax sp.
CTGCAGGATGTGACCGAGAAAAAGCGCTTGCAGGCCCGCAGCCACTTCGCCGAGCACGATGCCCTGACCGGCCTGCCCAACCGTGTGTTGTTGCACGATCGCTTGAAAATGCTGTGTGCCCACCACGACCGCCACAACGGCCTGTTTGCGGTCGGCTTTTTGGACCTCGACCATTTCAAAGAGGTCAACGACAGGTATGGCCACGACGCCGGCGACGCCCTCTTACAAGCCGTGGCACGCAGGTTACAGGGTGTGTTGCGGGCGGAAGATACCGTGTCCCGCCTCGGGGGCGACGAATTTGTGATGCTGCTCGGTGGCCTGTCCCACAGCGGCGAGCTCTCGACCTTGGTAGCCAAAATCATGGCTGCGTTTGCAGAGCCCTGCCATTTGGGCCCGGGGCCCGATGGGCCTGTGGTTCAGGTGGCTGCAAGTCTTGGCGTGGCCATTTACCCGGGGGATGGCACAGACCCGCAAACCTTGTTGCTGCATGCCGATCAGGCGATGTACGAGGCCAAGCGCAGCGGCCGCAACCGCTGCGCGTTCTACCGCCGGCCGGCTTAAGGCAGGTCGAGGCCGCCCTCCGTGGTGCTCGCATCGCGCGGGCCCACCACACCCAGCCGTGCTTTGAGCGATTGGGGTTGCCCGGTGATCAGCGCGGAATAGAGCGTGGTGTTGGCCAGGACCTTCTTCACGTAGTCGCGAGTCTCGGTAAAAGGCACGTTTTCAGCCCAGATAGCGGCTTCCCAGGTGGGGCCACCGGCTTGCCCGCGCCAAATACGCGGCCGTCCGGGGCCCGCGTTGTAGGCGGCGGCTGCCATGGGCATGGAGCCGTTAAAGCTGTCCAGCACCAGCTTGAGGTAGCCGGTGCCGATGGCGATGTTGGTGTCCCGCTCAGTGATCTGGTGGGCTTGGAAATCGTTGAGCCCGATTTTTTTGGCCGTCCATTTCGCAGTCGCAGGCATGACTTGCATCAGGCCAGCCGCGCCTACCACCGACTTGGCATCGGTGATAAAGCGGCTTTCCTGGCGGATCAGCCCATACACATAGGCCGGATCGAGCCCGATCAGCTGTGTGCGAGCCACCACCGCCGACTTGTGGGGCATGGGGTAGCGCTGGTCCATGTCCACCATGCCTTTGGTGCGTTCGCTGGTGTTGATGCAGCGGTCCCAGACTTCGGCCTTGCAGGCCAGGTCTGCAGCCGCAAGCAAGGAGCGGTCATCCAACCCGCCGCGGTTGTGCAGGTTGGTGGTGTAGTTCCACTCCCGCACCCCATCGCTGCGCAGGCCGATGTTGATGGCGTGCAGTGCACGCGCCAAGCCGGGGTTCTTTTTGGCCTGGTCTTTTTCTTCCGCGGTGAGCGGGGCTGGCTTGGGCGGCGTCACGATTTTCTGGCCCAGCTCTTCGAGGGCCAGCATTTCGTAAAAGCCCTTGGTGCCGGCAATCGACTCCAGCAGAGCCTGGCTTTCCATCTTTGCAGACTCCACATTGCTGCGGCGGGCCAGCGCACGGGCGCGCCAATAGACCCAGGTCGAGTCGTTGCGCAAGGACTCGGGCATGGCGGTGATGGCGTCTGCCACCTGGCTCCAGCGCCCGGCGCGCAGAGCGGCACGGGCAGCCCAGGCGAGGTGGTCCTCGTGCATCTGGCTGAGTTGGCCTTTGGCGAAGTAGTTGGCGGCGTTGTCCGAGAGCTTTTGCGCCGCCCGTTTGCCGATCACACCCCAGATCCAGCTGCGCTCTTCTTGGGTGAGCTGCGCCTTCCAGCGGAGCTTGTCGACTTCCTCGGCCGCCTCTTGCGGGTCTTGATACGCCAGGCGAATGATGGCCAGCGACACAAATTCCCGGGTCTGCGGCCGCAGCGCGGTGACCTTGTCATTCAGGTATTTGGCCGGGGTGTTATAGATGGTGTTGATGGTTTTGACATAGTCTGTATCCAGCGCACCGGCGGCTTGGGTTGCGACGCGCAGGCGGTCGTTTTCCATACCGAGGCGCGCCCGGATCCAGACGCTGTGAGAGCTGATTTTTTTGTCTTTGACCAGCTGGGTCGCCAGGCTACCGCAGGCGTCGTCGGCCTCTTTCAGGCCCCACCACACTGACTCCAGGGCGGCCGTCACGTCGGCTCCCCGGGTGCTGTAGTCCGCCCAGAGGGCATAGCAGCGCACGGACCGGTCGTCGTTCATGCGGTAGAGCGGGTATTCGCGGCTGAAGGTGTCCCAATCGCGGGCACGGCCTAGCTGCAGCAGCCACTCCGCGCGCAAGCGGTCTTCCTGGTAGGTGCCGTTGTAGCGGTTCAGGAAATCCTGGATTTCTGACTTGCTGGCATCGTCCAGCCGGGCGGACATGTCCCAATAGGCTGCCCAAGGCTCGAGGATGTGGCCGCGCATTCCCGGCAGCGCTGCGGCAAGGCGTTTGCGGTCGCGGTTTTTATAGGCCTGTGACAGGTCCAGAATCGTCTCGTCCAGGCGGCTAAGGTCGCGCCCTTGGGCGTATGCTGAAGGGGTAGTGGTGGACATCAGGGCGCCGCAAAGGGCGAGTGATGTCAGAATGGCTGAAAACTGCATGTGGGGATTATGGACAACTCGGACGACAGCAAAGCTGCACAAAAGAAAGCCCTTCGCAAGGCGCTATTGGATCAACGTCTGGCCATGCCGGATCGCCTACAGCGCGCCGATTTATTGCAGCGCGTGATGCGCATTTGGCTGGTGGGCCGGCCGGATGCGGTCATTGGCGCCTACTGGCCCATCAAGGGCGAGTTCGACCCCTTGCCCGCTTTGCACCGCTGGAAAGAGGATGGCGAGCTGATTGACCAACCCCAGCCGCGCCGCATCGGCTTGCCGGTGGTGAACCGGGAGCACAAAACCATGACCTTTCATGCGTGGTACCCCGGCTGCCCGATGGAAGAGGATGCGTATGGCATTCCCAAGCCCAAAGACACCGAGCTGATCGTGCCCACCCTGCTGTTTGTGC
>DAINNP010000056.1:0-11441 GCA_036735785.1 Rhodoferax sp.
TGGTTCACCTTCAGCTACCTGCCCATGGCACACATGGTCTGGTACTGGGCCGGCCCTGACGCTATCTCCGACGCCGCTTCCCTGGAAAAAGTCGTGGCAGCTGCCGGTTACCTGTGGGGCAAGGGTGCCTTGGACTTCGCTGGCGGCACCGTGGTGCACATCAACGCAGCGGTTGCTGGTTTGGTCGGTGCCTACGTGGTGGGCAAGCGTATCGGTTACGGCAAAGAGCCCATGGCTCCTCACAGCCTGACCTTGACCATGGTGGGCGCTGCCATGCTGTGGTTCGGCTGGTTCGGCTTCAACGCCGGCTCCAACCTGGAAGCCAACGGCCTGACGGCATTGGCCTTCATCAACACCATGTTGGCAACCGCTGCCGCTACGTTGGCCTGGATTACCGGTGAAGCGCTGTCCCGTGGCAAGGCTTCCATGTTGGGTGCGGCTTCCGGTGCAGTGGCTGGTTTGGTGGCGATCACTCCTGCTTGCGGTTTCGTGGGCCCCATGGGTTCCATCGCGATCGGCTTGATCGGTGGCTTCGCAGGCCTGTGGGGTGTGAACGGTCTGAAGCGTCTCTTGGGCGCAGACGACTCCCTGGACGTGTTCGGTGTGCACGGTGTCTGCGGTATCGTGGGCGCTTTGTTGACCGGCGTGTTTGCAGCGCCTTCCTTGGGTGGCACTGGCGTGTATGACTACGTGGCCAACGCCGTGGGCGCTGAGTACTCCATCGCCAACCAGGTCTTGATCCAGGCGGAAGGCGTGTTGATCACCATCGTGTGGTCGGGCGTGGTGTCCTTCATCGCCTTCAAGTTGGTGGATTTGGTGATCGGTCTGCGCGTCTCTGAAGAAGAAGAGCGCGAAGGTCTGGACATCTCCAGCCACGGCGAAACGGCTTACAACCGCTAAACCCTGAACGCGGCGCAGCGCGCCGCAGTTTCAGACGGGTTTCGAAACCCGCCCCAAACCCGGTCACCGCAAGGTGAGCCGGGTTTTTTGATGGGCGCAGGTGCACAATCCAGCGCAGTTGCAAATAACCCAAGGATTGATTCCTCATGAGTACCCCTTTGAACCTGCGCTATGGCGCCTTGCACTGCGATATATCCCCCGCATTGGGTGGTGCGATTGCCGGTTTGTGGTGGCGGGGCCTGCCGGTTATGCGCTCCACTCCGGGCGCAGAGTTGACCAGCGTGCGCCAGTCTGCGAGTTTTCCATTGGTGCCATTTTCGAACCGCATCGGCCATGGGCAATTGCAGTGGGACGGAACCAGCCACCCCCTGATCCGGAACTTCGACCCGGAGCCCCACACGATCCACGGCATCGGATGGGAGCGCCCCTGGACTGTGCTCGAGAGCACCGATAACTCGGCCTTGCTCTCCATGGAGCACCACGCCGATGCGGCCTGGCCCTTTGACTTTGATTGCTCGCAAACCTTTCGCTTGGGCGACGGCACTCTGGATCTCGGCCTGAGCGTGACCAACCAAGGCGCCAGCCCCGCACCAGTGGGGTTGGGTTGGCACCCTTACTTTGTCAAGCGCGCCGGTGCCACGGTGCAATTTGCCGCCACCGGCCGCTGGGAAATGGCCGCCGACAAACTGCCGACCCACCGTGCGCCCCATGCAGGGCTCGATCAATCGACCGACACCCTGACGGTAGACCACTGTTTTGATGGCTGGGGCGGCGCGCTGCACTTGCGCGATGCCCTGATGCACATCACCGTTCGCTCGGCACTCAGCCGTCTGGTGGTCTTCACCACCCCTGAGCGCGACAACATCGCGGTCGAGCCGGTCAGCCATGTCAACAATGCGCTGAACCTGATGGCCACAACCGGCGCCAGCGCCGACAGTCTTGGTGTGCGGGTGCTACAGCCGGGCGAGAGTTGGAGCTGCAGTATGCAAGTCACCGTGGAGGAACAGGTATGAGCTGGCACGCATTGAGTGAAGACCTTTTCGAGCTGGGCGAGTCCCCGTTCTGGCACCCCGCCGAGCAGCAGCTGTACTGGGTGGACATTCCCGGCAAAGCCATTCTGCGGGCCAATATTTACATGGGCACTGTGCAGCGCTGGGACATGCCCAGCGAACCCGGTTGCATTGCCCCCGCAGCCAAAGGCGGGCTAGTGATCGCCCTGCGCGATGGCGTTTTCCGCGCGCACTCGTGGGGCGGAGAGCTGGAGCGTATTGCTACCTTGCCGTATGACACCGCAGTCATCCGCGCCAACGATGGCAAGTGCGATGCCTTGGGCCGCTTCTGGGTGGGCACGATCGACGAGCCCAAGGCCGGACGGGCCGCAGAGCTGTTTTCCATCGATTGCCGCTCCGGCGCTGCCGTGGTGCAAAAGCATGCGGGCGATGCGCTGACCGCCAACGGCTTGGCCTGGAGCCCTGACCAGCACACCGTCTACTGGTCGGACACCCCGAACCATGTGACCCACGCGTGGGACTTTGACCTTCAGGCCAACGCCCTGAGCGCCCACCGCGTCTGGCGCCCGTACGAGCCCAAGCCCGTCGGCTGGACCTTCGAGAACACCCACTATGCCGGCCGCCCGGATGGCGCTGCGGTGGATATTGAGGGTAATTACTACGCGGCCATGTTTGAAGGGCGCCGCATCTGCAAATTTGCACCCGACGGCCGCCTGTTGGCCAGCTATGAAACACCGGCCCAGTGCCCCACCATGCCCTGTTTTGGCGGAGAGGATCTCAAAACCCTCTACATCACCACGGCCCGGCACGGACGCAGTGCCGCGGAGCTGGCGCAGTTTCCCTTGTCGGGCGCGGTGTTCTTCATGCGTGTGGACGTGGCGGGGCTGCCGGTGCAGGCCTTCGCGGACTGAGCCTCAAGGCCTGAGGGCGGCCTGGCCCGGGGCGGCAGGGACTCAAATTTCCGGCGTTTGGCTGTTCAAAAAATTCACGCCGCAGGGCAGGGGGGCCGCTTACCATTGCCGCCATGTTGCCCCTGCCCGCCGCCATCCAGCCCTTTGTTGACCAGATCCGTGCCGCCGCTGCGGACCAGACGCCTCTGCAGATTCGCGGTGGAGGTAGCAAAGACTTTTACGGTTGCCTCCAGCCCGCAGGCCTGCTGGACACCCGCAGCCTAAGCGGCGTGGTCGATTACGCGCCCAGCGAGCTGGTGGTCACGGTGGCCACCGGAACACCGCTCTTCACCCTCGAGGCCCTGCTGGCCGAACAAGGCCAGTGTCTGCCTTTCGAGCCGCCGCACTACCAGTGGTCTACCCGCGTTGCTAGCGCCCCGGCGAGCACCGCCACCGTAGGAGGTTTGGTCGCCAGTGGTTTGGCCGGCCCCGCCCGTGCCAGCGTTGGCAGCGTGCGCGACTATGTGCTGGGCTTGAAACTCATCAACGGCCGCGGGGAGTACCTGACCTTCGGCGGCCAGGTCATGAAAAACGTGGCCGGTTACGACGTGTCCCGCCTGATGGCAGGAGCCATGGGTACCCTGGGCCTGATGACCGAGGTCTCGCTCAAGGTGCTGCCTTTTGCCCCCGCCGAGGCCACGCTGGTGTTCCCGCTAGGGCAAGCCGCCGCCCTCGAGCAACTCCACCGTTGGGCCGGCGAGCCGCTGCCCCTGAATGCCAGCTGCTGGGTGCACGACGGGAGCGCGGGTGTGGCGGGACAAGATTTGCTGTTTGTGCGACTGCGCGGAGCCGTGGCCGCCGTGGAAGCGGCCTGCCAGCGCATGTTGCGCGAGGTACCGGGCGAGCGCATGGACCCGGCGCAAGCCGCCGCCGATTGGGACCGTTGCCGCGACCAAACGCTGCCCTTCTTTACCGACGGTGCGGCCACCGGTCACGCCTTGTGGCGCTTGTCGGTGGCGCAAACCGCGCCGGTGCTGGACCTGCCTTGGGCGCAGTTGATCGAGTGGCATGGCGGTGTGCGTTGGCTCTGGGCGCCGTTGCAAGCCGGGCCCCAATTGCAGACCGTGGCCCGTGCTGCCGGTGGTAATGCTATGGTTTTTGTAGCTGGAGCCGCAGACATTACGGGCGCTAAGTGCCAATTTCGCGCTGATGTTCCGGGGCAGGCCGCTTTGCTCAAACGCCTCAAGGCCGCGTTCGATCCGGCCGGTATCTTCAACGCTGGCAGGCTCTACCCGGACTTCTGACGCCGGGCGCCACTCACTACACCTTATGCAGACCCAACTCGCCCCCGAATACCAGAACACCGCGGACGGCCAAGCCGCCGAGGCCATTCTGCGCAAATGTGTCCATTGCGGTTTTTGCACCGCGACCTGCCCGACCTACCAGCTGCTCGGTGATGAGCTCGATGGCCCGCGCGGCCGCATCTACCTGATGAAGCAGGTGCTGGAAGGCCAGGAGCCCACGCGCGCCACCCAGATGCACCTCGACCGTTGCCTGACCTGCCGCAACTGCGAAAGCACCTGCCCCAGCGGGGTGGACTACGGCCATCTGGTCGATATCGGGCGCAAGCTGGTCGATGCCAAAGTGCCCCGGCCTGCGGGCGAAAAGGCCCTACGCTGGGCGCTGAAAGAGGGGCTGCCTTCCCCCCTGTTCGCCCCCGCCATGAAGCTGGGCCAACTGGTGCGCCTGCTGCTGCCCCAAAGTCTGAAAAACAAAGTGCCCGCGCCGCAGGATGCCGGCCAATGGCCCGACCGGGAGCACCCGCGTCAGGTGTTGATGCTGGCTGGTTGTGTGCAGCCCAGCATGTCGCCCAACATCAACAGCGCCACGGCCCGGGTGCTGGATGCGGCCGGGATCCAGCCCTTGCTGGCACCTGCTGCAGGGTGCTGCGGCGCAGTCAAATTCCACCTCAACGATCAAGATGGCGGCAAGGCGCAGATGCGCGCCAACATCGACGCCTGGTGGCCCTATGTGCTGGACGGCGTCGAGGCGCTGGTGATGAACGCTTCGGGTTGCGGTGTCACGGTCAAAGAGTACGGCCATATCCTGCGCGATGACCCTGCCTATGCCGCCAAGGCGGCGCGCATCAGCGCCCTCACGCGCGACCTGAGCGAGCTGTTGCCCGAGTGCCTGCCCCGACTCAAACCCTTGATCCGGCTGGATGCCAGCACCCCGGCCTTGGTGTTTCATCCACCCTGTACCCTCCAGCACGGCCAAAAACTCAAAGGCGGGGTGGAGTCGCAGATGGCCGCGCTCGGGTTTTCGGTGCGGGTTGCCAGCAACGAGTCGCACCTGTGCTGCGGCTCGGCCGGTACCTATTCGGTGTTGAACCCCGAGATCTCTTACCAGCTGCGCGACCGCAAGCTGGGCCATCTGGCGCCGGCCGACAACGAGGTCATCATCAGCGCCAACATCGGGTGTATCACCCATTTGCAAAGCGGCACCACCACCGCCGTGCGCCACTGGATCGAGGTTTTGGACGCCGCTTTGGCGCCTGCCAACCGGTCCTGAGCCGACCCCGCGCTCTCAGGCTGCCAGTGCAGCCTCGATGTCTTTGGAAAGGCTGGCAGGCGTGTCGGTCGGTGCATAGCGCTTGAGCACTTTGCCGTCTTTCCCCACCAGGAATTTGGTGAAGTTCCATTTGATGGCCTTGGTGCCCAGCAGGCCCGGTGCTTCTCCGGCCAGCCACTGGTACAGCGGGTGGGCGCCGCCGCCGTTGACTTCAATCTTGGCCATCATTGGGAAGCTCACACCGTAGTTGAGCTGACAAAAAGAGGAAATCTCGTCATTGCTGCCCTTGTCCTGTGCGCCGAATTGGTTGCACGGGAAACCCAGCACCACCAGCCCCTGGCTGCCGTACTCCTGGTGCAAAGCTTCGAGCCCGGCGAACTGCGGTGTGAAGCCGCAGGCACTGGCGGTGTTGACGATCAATAGCGCTTTGCCTTTGAAATCGCCCAAGCCGATCAGCTGGCCCTGGATGTTCAAGGCCTCGAAGTCATACACACTGCTCATTCGCATCTCCCAAGAAAGTGGGCTTCACCATAGCATTCCTTGCAAAAGCTTGTGTTGAGCGGGCATTGCTGGGAAGATTTGGAAAACGAGGAGTTCAGGATTGTTTTTATCCCCTTGGTATCAGCGCTGTCGTGCGCGCTTCATCGCGAGCAAGCTTGAGAATGACCGGGTGCAGGGCGAAGCCACCATTGAGTCCTTGAAGCGCTATCGGCGCCTCTCCTTTTTTCTGGTGCCTCTGCATGCGGCGTTGGCCTGGTTTTTTGCGCATTTCACGCCCCCGGAATTCAGGCCCGAGCTGGCACAGTGGGCCCATGACCTGGCCTACGCCCAGGGGTTGGCCTGTGTGGGCGTGCTCGTCACAGTGCTGGCGGGCCATATGTTTTTGGAGCGCCACACGCGGGCTACGGCAGGTGCAATTACCCTGCAAATCTTCATTGCCGCGGCGTACCTGAGTTTCGGGGCTTACATCACGCTGTTGGACCTGGAATACAACGCAGGTGCCGGCCTGGCGAGTTTCTTGCTGATCTGCGTTACGTTCGGCGTGCTGGCGCTGATGCGGCCTGCGATATCGGTGCCGGTCTTTTCCCTGAGCTATGTGGTGTTTGCGGTGTTGCTGGAAAACGCATTCATCAACTCCTCGCAACTCGCGAGTTTGCGTATCGTGGCGTTCATCACCCCGGCGCTGGCGCTCATGGCTTCGATCATGAACTGGAACCAATACGCTAAAGCGGTGGTGCTGCGCCGCCAGCTCAGCAAAAGCAATGCAGACCTGGTGGCCCAGCAGGCGGAGCTGGCTTTTCTGGCTGATCACGACGCACTTACCGGCCTCTACAACCGCCGCGAGTTCATGCGCCTGGCGCAAATGGAGCTACTGCGCGCTACGCGGGTGCCGTGCCACACCGCCGTCATCATGGTGGATCTGGACTTCTTTAAAAGTGTGAATGACCGCTATGGCCATCCCGGGGGCGATGCGGTGCTCAAAGCCACCGCACAGTGCCTGAGCTATTCGCTGCGCATCACCGATACATTGGCGCGCATGGGCGGCGAAGAGTTCATCGTGTTGTTGCCGGACACCGGGCGCGAAGGTGCCATGCAAGTCGCCAGTAAATTGCGTGATGCGATACGCGCCATGGACGTGGACTTTGAGGGCCAGCTTATCCGGGTGACTGCCAGCTTCGGGGTCAGCACGCTGGCACCCACGGTGCGCGGTACTGCCGATGCCATTTATGCCGCGGCTGACCGCGCGCTGTATGTGGCCAAACAAACCGGCCGTGACAAAGTGGAATACGCGGCGCCCGAGGCGTCAGAGCTCAAGCACAAAGCCTAGCCGGCTGCCGCCAGAGCGGTGGTGGTTGGGTTCAGCCGTGCAGGTTGTCGTTGCGGGCCACGTCGAGCAGGTGGTTGACCTCGTCGGCATGGTCGCGGACGTTGCGCTCATGCCAGCGTTTAATGAGCCACATGAAGCCGGCCACTACGATGCCGAACGCGCTGATAGCGCCGAATGCTGAGAGGCCCATGCTGGTGGACAGTGCATAAAGCCCGCCCAGCCCCAAAATGCAAGCCTGCTCATTGAAGTTCTGCACCGCAATCGAGCGGCCTGCGCCCATCAGGTTGTGACCCCGGTGCTGGAGCAGTGCATTCATGGGCACCACCAAAAAGCCGCCCAGCCCGCCCAGCAGAATCAGGAAGGGTGCTGCCACCCACACGTTGTCGATAAAGTTCAGCAGAATGACCAGCAGGCCCATGCCGATACCCAGGGGTATCACGTTGACCGCGTGTTCCAGCCGCATACGCAGTGAGGCCGCCACGGCACCGACGGCGGTGCCGATAGCCACTACGCCGACCAGGGCCGAGGCTTGGGTGACGCTGTAGCCTAGGGCCGCTGCGGCCCATGCCAGCACGATGTAACGCAAATTGCCACTTACGCCCCAGAACAGGGTGGTGGTGCTCAGCGAGATCTGGCCCAACTTGTCGCTCCAGAGTTTGTTGTTGCACCTCCAGAAATCGGGCAACAGGCTCATGAGGTTTTTGGGCATGGGGCGCATGCTCACGCCCGTCTCGGGAATGCGGGTGTTAAACCACGCGGCGGCCAGGTACACAAAGATCAGGATTCCGATGGCCGCTTCCGGCGCTGTATCAATACTGGTGGTGATGACCGGGAAATCAAACGACAACAGCGCGCCCGAGATCATCGGGCTTACTAACTGGCCGCCCAGCAGCACGCCGAGAATGATGGAGGCAATCGTCAAGCCTTCAATCCAGCCGTTGGCCTTGACGAGTTGGGAGGCCGGCAGCAGCTCCGTCAGGATGCCGTACTTGGCGGGCGAGTACGCGGCGGCGCCCAGCCCGACGATGGCGTAGGCCATCAGCGGATGTGTGCCGAACAGCATCAACAAGCAGCCCACCACCTTGATGGTATTGCTGATAAACATGACCTTGCCCTTGGGCATGGCGTCGGCAAATGCACCTACAAAAGGCGCCAACACCACGTAAAACAAGGCAAACATGGGGACTAGTGCGGCTTGCTGCCATTCCGGTGCGCCTGAGCTGCGCAGTAACTGAACGGCACCCACAAACAAGGCGTTGTCGGCCAGCGAGCTGAAGAACTGCGCTGACATGATGGTGTAGAAGCCGCGTTTCATGGGTAGTTATGGGCGCATTAGCCGGGCTAATGCGCGGAATATTGTTGTGGGTCTCCAAGCGTGCGACGGTTATAGCACGGCATGGAATGCCAAAATCATCGCGGTCTCTTGTTGTCATCCACTCTATGCCACGTCCTATTCAAGCCACCATTCATGTCCAGGCTCTGCGCCACAACCTCGAGGTGTGCCGCCGGGCGGCGCCGGATGCCCGCATTTGGGCGGTGGTCAAGGCCAATGCGTACGGGCACGGCATCGAACGCGCCTTTGACGGATTGCGGGGCGCAGACGGCATTGCACTCCTGGACTTGGACGAGGCCCAGCGGGTGCGCAGTCTTGGCTGGCGCGGACCTATTCTGTTGCTGGAGGGCGTGTTTGAGCAGCGCGACCTGGAGCTGTGCTCCCGCCTCGGTTTGTGGCACACCGTGCACTGCCAGGAACAGATCGACATGCTGGCCATCCACAAAACCAACGAGCCGCACCGGGTGTTCCTCAAGGTCAACTCCGGCATGAACCGCCTGGGCTTCCAGCCCGAACAGGTGCGCTCGGCATGGACCCGCTTGAACGCCTTGCCGCAGGTGGACGAAATTTCGCTCATGACCCACTTCAGCGACGCTGACGGCCCCAGGGGCATTGCCGGCCAGATGGCCGTGTTCAAACAAGCCACCGACGACTTGCCCGGCGAGCGCACGGTCAGCAACAGCGCGGCCACCTTGCGGCATTCCGGCGCCGGCCTGGTGTCGGACTGGGTGCGCGCCGGCATAGCCACCTACGGCAGCGCGCCGGACTACCCCGAGCACGACATCGCCCACTGGGGCTTGCAGCCCACCATGACGCTTGCTGCAAAAATCATAGCTACCCGCGCACTATCGGCGGGCGATACGGTCGGATATGGCTCTAACTTCACGGCTGACAAGCCGATGCGCATCGGCGTGGTGGCTTGCGGCTATGCCGACGGCTACCCCCGCATCTGCCCCACCGGCACTCCGGTGCTCATCAATGGAGTGCGCAGCCGCGTCGTGGGCCGCGTCAGTATGGACATGATCACCGTCGACCTCGACCCGGTGCCCCAAGCAGGCATGGGCTCTGAAGTGACCCTGTGGGGGCGCGCAGCCAACGGCGCGGTGCTGCCGATTGACGAAATTGCGGCCGCCGCCGGCACCGTGGGCTATGAATTGATGTGCGCGCTCGCGCAGCGGGTGCCGGTTGTCGTGGCAGACTAGCCTCCATGAAATATGTGCCCATTCCGATTGCCATGCTGGAAGTGGGCCGCCCTTTGCCGATCGACATCTGGAGCGATACCGGCCAGCTGCTTTTGAAGAAAGGGCAGCCGGTCGTCTCCGAGCAGCACCGCGACAAGCTCCATGCCTTCAACGCCAGCTCTACGCCGGGCGACGCCATGGCTTGGCAGCGCGCCTACGAGCGCATGGTGCACGAGATGCTGCGCGACGGCGTGGATGTGCAAACCATCGCCCAAGCGCCCATGCCCTCCCGCATCCGCGAGGTGGACTATGTGGCGGGCACCGCACTGAGTGGCGGCTGGCCGGACCTGCAGGATGTGCTGCGCGGCATCTTGTATCAAGGGGGGCTGGCTATCAACCCGCTTTCCCGCCTGGACGGCATGGCCCGCACCGTGCTCAAGTTGCTGGAAGCGGACCCGGACGATGCGCTCTTTCGCCTGTTCCAAATGCTGGGCGACAACAGCCTGGGTTACTGCTCCACCCACGCGCTGCTGACCGGCACCATCAGCCTGCTCACCGCTGACAAGTTGGGCTTGGACCCCAGTGTGCGCCGCAGCCTGCTGGACGCCGCCCTGACCCAGAACATCGGCATGGCCCGCGACCAGGACAGCCTCTCCCGCCAGAACGCAGCACCCACCGAGTGGCAGCGCCAGCTCATTGCCGACCATGCGGGCCGGAGTGCCGACACCCTGCACAAGCTTGGGCTGGAAGACGAAGACACCCTGGACCTGGTGCGCTGGCACCACAAGCCGCTGCACCCCGAGGCCCTGCCGCGCAACCGCATGGCACGCCGGGTGCTGGCGACGGCCGATGGGTTTGTCGCCAAAATGGCTGCCCGCAAATCCCGCACGCCTATGCCCGCCATCAGCGCCGCCAAATCCATATTTGCCGCGGCCGAGGGCGAAGCTGCCACCGTGGGCGGCGCCATGGCAACCAGCACCGGCTTTTACCCGCCGGGCACCTATGTGTTGCTGGTCAACGGTGACACCGCGGTCGTGGCCCAGCGGGGTGCGCGCGCCAATGCGCCCTGGGTGATCCCGGTGATGGACAAAAACAGCATGCCGGTCACGGTCTACACCTGCCGGGACACCCATGACCCGGCCTGGGCGCTGGTGACCCCCTTGAACTTCCAGTCGGTGAAGGTCTCGGTCAGCGCGGACCGGGTGCAGCGGGCCCGCGCCCGGATGCTCAAGCCATAGCCGCGCCGGTCTTACTGCGCACAGGGCGCAATGCATGGGTTGAATGGCGGTGTATCTGTGCTTTTGTACAGTATTATTCCCCTCATGGCCAAAGATAAAACCATCTACACCTGCAACGAGTGCGGCGGTACCAGCCCCAAGTGGCTGGGCAAATGCCCGCACTGCAATGCCTGGAATACCTTGATCGAATCCGTGGCTAGCAGCGACGGCCCGGCCAAAAACCGCTTTGCCTCGCTGGCCAAGACGGCCGAGGTCACGGTTCTCTCGGACATTGAAGCGCAGGATGTAGACCGTACCCCCACCGGCCACGAGGAGTTGGACCGTGTGCTGGGCGGCGGCATGGTCGAAGGCGGCGTGGTGCTGATCGGCGGCGACCCGGGCATCGGCAAGTCCACGCTCCTGCTGCAGGCACTCGATTCGCTGCAACGCTCAGGTAAGTCCACGCTTTATGTGACCGGTGAAGAGAGTGGGGCGCAGGTCGCCTTGCGCT
>DAINNP010000057.1:0-11411 GCA_036735785.1 Rhodoferax sp.
GCCGACGAAATCGCCCGCGCCAAAGACGCCGGTGTCGTGGCCGCCAAGCTCTACCCCGCAGGCGCCACCACCAACAGCGACGCCGGTGTGACCGATTTGCGCAAGACCTACAAGACGCTGGAGGCCATGCAAAAGGCCGGTCTGTTGCTCTTGGTGCACGGCGAAGTGACCAGCAGTGACATCGACCTGTTCGACCGTGAAGCGGTGTTCATCGACACCCAGTTGATCCCGCTGCGCCGCGATTTTCCTGAGCTGAAAATTGTGTTCGAGCACATCACCACCCTCGAGGCCGCGCAATACGTGCAGGCGGCAGACCGCTTCACGGCGGCCACCATCACCGCCCACCACCTGCTCTACAACCGCAACGCCATATTTACTGGCGGTATCCGTCCGCATTACTACTGCCTGCCGGTTTTGAAGCGTGAAACCCACCGCCAGGCGCTGGTCAAGGCGGCGACCAGCGGCTCCCCCCAGTTTTTCTTGGGCACAGACAGCGCCCCCCACCCGGCACACCTCAAGGAGCACGCCAGTGGCTGCGCCGGCTGCTACACCGCACACGCTGCCATGGAGCTGTACGCGCAGGCATTTGATGCCGCAGGTGCGCTCGACCAGCTCGAAGGGTTTGCCAGCTTCCATGGCGCAGACTTTTACAGCCTGCCCCGCAACACCGGCAGCATCACGCTCCAACGCGAAACCTGGACGCCACCCGAGAGCTTTGCTTTCGGCGAAACAACCCTCAAGCCGCTGGCCGCAGGCGAAGCATTGCAGTGGCGTTTGGTCTAGAAGCCATTGACTGGGCTGCGCCGTGGCTTTCACCCTGGCGCAGCGTGGGTGAGCGCGTTGCGCAAGGTGTGGACGCCGGGCAAACCGTCGCCCAGGCCCTGAATGCCCAAGGTATGGCCCCGGTGCGCTTTATTCCGCAAAGTGAGCTGCCATCGGGCACTGCCTATGAGCAGCATATTTTTGACACTGGCGGCGTGCCGACCCGGGACGGCCTGCACGATTTTTTCAATGGGCTGTGCTGGATGCACTTTCCACTCGCCAAGCAAAAGCTCAACCGGCTGCAGGCTGAGCAGATTGCCCAGACCGGCATCCAGCCGGTACGCGGCCCGGCGCGGGACGCACTCACGGTGTTTGATGAAAACGCGGCACTGCTGATCGCGTCCGATGCCTTGTGGGATGCGCTGGCCGCCAAAGACTGGGCGCGCCTGTTTGGCCCCTTGCGCCCCTTGTGGGCCGAGGCGACCCTGATCCTTTTCGGCCACGCGCTGCTGGAAAAGCTGGTTTACCCACGAAAACCGATCACAGCCCACGTATTCCGTGCGCAGATAGCTACTAATTCGATAGCGGATTTGGATGCGTGGTTAGCCGGCGCCCTGAGTGCCCCCATGCTGGCTGCCAAGCCCTTTGCCCACCTGCCGGTGCTGGGCGTGCCTGGCTGGTGGCCGGACAACACGCTGCCCGGTTTCTACGAAGACACCAGCGTCTTCCGGCCGCTCAGGCCTTCAGCTTGAGCAGGTGCACCATCACCCGTGCGGTGGTTTGGTCAAAGTCAATTTGCGAGTGGAAGTCTTTCCCGGCGAGCCAGGAGGCATCCCAGCGGTTTTGCTTGAGCGTGGCTTTCCACTCTTCGTGCTGGGTCGCCAGGCGGATCGCCTCCACCATGGCGCTCTGCCGTGCGACCGGTATTGCTTGGCCGGTGAATACGCCGCGCCAGTTGGCCATATCGAGTTGCAGCCCCTGATCGCGCATGGACGGAATGCCGAACGCGGATTTGCGGGACGAAACGCCGATCGCCCGCAACTGGCCACTGGCTAGCTGGGTACTGAACTCGCTGAAGCCGGAGACGCCGACCACCGCTTTTCCTGACAAAACGGCTGCCGCCACCTCGGTGCCGCCTGCAAACGGCAGGTAGACCAAATCTTCAGGGTTGGCACCGGTGGCACGGGCGAAAACGCCCGCAAAAATGTGGTCGACCCCACCGGCCGAGCCGCCCGCCACGGGTACTGCTTTCAGTGACGCTTTCATGGCGGCTGAAAGGTCGGTCGCGGTTTTGATCGGCGAGTTGGCGGCCACCACCATCACCAGGTAGTCGCTGGTGAGCCGGGCCAGCGGTGCCAGCACCCCCATGTCGACGGCGGGCTTTTGCAACGCCACAGCGCCCACCATAACGGTACCGCCCATGATCAGGGTGTGGGGGTCTGTGGCGTAGTTCTCCGCGTAGTAGGCCAGGCCGAGCGTGCCGCCCTTGCCGCCTTTGTTTTCGTATTCAATGCTGTCGACGCTGCCTGTTGCGAGCAGGGCGCTGCCCAGTGCACGGCCCGTCTGGTCCCAGCCACCGCCGGCATTGGCCGGGATCACAATCCGTAGTTTGGGCGATAGCTTACTTACCGGCTTGGCCTTGGTGCCCATGGCTTTGGTCGTTTGTGCAAAGCTTGCAGCGGCGGCCATGAGTGTGCTGCCGGCGGCCCATTGGGCGAGGAGGGTGCGACGGTTGATCAGGTGCATAGAAGGGCCTGTGGGAGGAAGAGCAGGCTATTCTCACCGCTTGAAGCGTGTTTGGGATCTCACTACTTTGTAAAAAAGTAGCAGTTCAGAATGCCCATAAACTTCATGGGTTCAAGCGGCAGGGTGCTTGAATTCGTCCCCTGCGCCCCTACTATCTGCATCAACGGCCCGTGAAGGGCGCTTTTCCGAGAGAAAACCATGAAACGCATTTTTTTGTTTATTTTGACCAACGTGCTGGTGGTCGCCGTGCTGGGCGTAGTCGCCAGCCTGTTGGGGGTGAACAAGTTTTTGACCTCTAACGGCCTGAACCTAGGCGCTTTGCTGGGTTTCGCCCTGATCATGGGCTTTGGTGGCGCCATCATCTCCTTGTTGATCAGCAAGCCCATGGCCAAGTGGACTTCGGGTGTGCAAATCATCGAGCAGCCCCGCAATGCGGACGAGGCTTGGATTGTGGACACCGTGCGCAAGTTCGCTGACAAAGCCGGTATCGGCATGCCTGAAGTCGGCATTTTTGAAGGCGAACCCAATGCGTTTGCCACTGGCGCCTTCAAGAATAGCGCGCTGGTAGCCGTGTCCACTGGTTTGCTGCGCGGCATGACCCGCGACGAAATTGAAGCCGTAATCGGCCACGAGGTGGCGCACATCGCCAATGGCGACATGGTCACCATGACCCTGATTCAGGGCGTCATGAACACGTTTGTGGTGTTTATCAGCCGCATCGTTGGCTACGCGGTGGACAGCTTCTTGCGCAAGAACGATGAGCAGAGCAGCGGCCCGGGCATCGGCTACTACGTCACGACCATCGTGATGGACATCGTGCTCGGCTTTGCAGCCGCCATGGTGGTTGCCTGGTTCAGCCGTCAGCGCGAGTTCCGCGCCGACGCGGGCGCCGCTCAGTTGATGGGCCGCAAGCAGCCCATGATGAACGCCTTGGCCCGTTTGGGCGGCATGACCCCCGGCGAGCTGCCCAAGAGCGTTGCTGCCATGGGCATTGCGGGTGGTATCGGTCAATTGTTCTCCACACACCCGCCCATTGAACAGCGCATTGCGGCCCTGCAGGCAAACAACGGGCAGTAACCCCAGCAGCGCTTGGCGCTGTAACTCCTGATTCCACCCCTTGCCGCTGCATGCGCCAAGGGGTTTTGCTTTTTTGACGTGCTACAAACCCGGTTTGCATTTCACTTTTCAGTACTATGGAATTCGCTACCTGGCTCGCCTTCTTTGCTGCTTCCTGGGCTATCAGCATTTCGCCGGGCGCCGGTGCGGTGGCCGCCATGAGTGCGGGGTTGAACCACGGTTTCCGGCGCGGCTACATCACCACTTTGGGGCTGGTGTTAGGCATCTGGACGCAGATTGCGGTGGTGGGGGTCGGGTTGGGAGCGGTGGTTGCAGCCAGTAGCACCGCGTTTCTGGTCATCAAATGGGCAGGGGTGGCGTATCTGGTGTGGCTGGGTATCCAGCAGTGGCGAGCGCCCGCGGTGCCCTTGGCCACCCAGGCTGAAGTGGCCCCGATAGTCGCCGCACGCACCATGATCTTCCGGGCGTGGGTCATCAATGCGCTGAACCCGAAGGGCACGGTTTTTCTGCTGGCCGTGATGCCGCAGTTTTTGAATCTCGCCGAGCCGCTACTGCCCCAATACCTCGTCATCGCAGCCACACTGGCCTTTACCGATCTGGTTGTGATGGCTGGCTACACCGCGCTGGCGGCCCGGGTGCTGCGCGCACTCAAGTCCGAGTCGCACCTCAAG
Organism: Rhodoferax sp.; assembly: GCA_036735785.1. Classification (GTDB taxonomy): domain Bacteria; phylum Pseudomonadota; class Gammaproteobacteria; order Burkholderiales; family Burkholderiaceae_C; genus Allorhodoferax. Next base: position 4,257 of record DAINNP010000057.1, read on the forward strand.
GCCATGAACCGGGTGTTCGGCGGTCTGTTTGTGGCCGCAGGCACCCTGCTCGCGTTGTTCAAACGAACCGCTTAAGCCGTGTCGATTGCCCACATCGCCGCCCGGAGTCGCGGCATCCTGCGTTTGCATGGCTGGTTGCTGATGGCATGGGCTGCCGCTGTCGGGTTAGCAAGCTCAGCGGTGTTGCTCCATGGTGTGGGTGTGCACTCCTTGGCGGTGCGCTATGCAGTTGGCGCAGGTGCGATTTACTTTTTGGGCTTTGTGGCAGGGGGCTGGGTATATGCCCGCTGGTGGAACCGGTCACAGGATGCAGCGCGCGCAGCGCTGCAGCATGCAGATGCTGCCGACTTTCTGGCGTATGCCCAGCAGGAAGAACGCATCCGCAAGCGTTTCCAGTGGGGCGATGGCGTGGATTTAGGAGGCGGCTGGAGTGGGGATGACCCACTTAGCGCCATTCTGGCTGTGCTTGTTTGTGTGATGTTGGCCGCATTGGCTTTGCTGGCGCTGGGGCACTTCCCACTGCTGGCCACCGAGATGTTGGCGGGTTTCTTGGCTGAGGTGGTGCTGGAGTTCGTGATCGGCGCTGTCATTGCGCGCCAAGTCCTGAAGCCGCGCAGTCTGGATGACTATTGGGTCGTGATGCTGCGCAAAACATGGCTTGCCGGGCTCGCTTTGGTGATCGCAGCTGGCTTTACAGGCTGGCTGCTGCAAACGCTGCAGCCCGAAGCTGCCACTTTGTTTCAGGTCTTTCACTAACGCCCGTCGATTTGACGGCGTGAGCCGTGTCACGCCGCGAGTTGCAATAGCCCGGCGTTGTCCGGTAAGCGGTTCTGCTCAATCCGGAACATGCTCACCACTTCTTTCAGACGTGCAGCTTGGTGTCGCAGGCTGTCGGCAGCGGCCGCGCTTTCTTCGACCAGCGCGGAGTTCTGCTGGGTCACTTGATCGAGCTGCATGATGGCCTCGCTGATCTGGGTGAAGCCTGCGTTTTCTTCGGCAGTAGCGGCAGAGACTTGGTTCATCAGCTCATTGACCCGCTGCACACGGCCCACGATGCCTTGCACCGAGGTGCCCGCCAATTGGGCCTGGTGCTCGCCGGTGGCGACCCGGCTGATGCTGTCGCCGATCAGGTTTTTGATTTCTTTGGCAGCTTCTGCACTGCGTTGTGCCAAGCTGCGCACTTCAGACGCTACCACCGCAAAGCCGCGCCCTTGCTCACCTGCGCGCGCAGCTTCCACCGCAGCATTCAGTGCAAGGATGTTGGTTTGGAACGCAATGCCGTCAATGACACCGATGATCTCGCCGATCTTTTTGGAAGACTGGGCAATGGACTGCATGGTGTGCACCATCGCATCCACATGGCGGCCACTTTCCAGTGCGGCGCCTGATGTTTCGTTGGCCATGGCGCTGGCTTCGCGCGTGTGCTCTGCATTGAGCTTGACGGCGCTGGCAATCTCTTCTGTGGAGGCGGCGGTTTCTTCAAGGTTGCTGGCTTGCGCCTCGGTACGCGCGCTCAGGTCGGAGGTTCCTGAGGCAATCTGCTCCGACGCAGAGGCCACCTGCTCGCTGCATTCATGAACCAAGCCGGCCATGTGGGTCAGGCTGTATTTCATGCGCAACATGGCGGCCACTACGCTGTCGGCTTGCTGTTGGTGAGCCGGGATGATCACGGTCAGGTCGCCTTTGGCAATCGCATTCGCGACCCGGACCACTTCCGCCGGCTCGCCTCCCAGTTGGCGGGTCAGGCTGCGGGTAATGACGGTGGCGATGCCCAAGGCTGCGAGTACGGCCAGGACTGAGAGCCACAGAGTGGTCTGTATGGCTGCAGCGCCTTCAGCTTTGGCGAGCTGGCCCTCAAGCGCGATGGTGTCTGACTGGCCCTCGAGCAGGGCATCGGAGGCAGCGGTCAGCTTGCTCAATGGGCCCCGCACATTCTTGACCAAGTACTCGCCTGCCTCTTGTGTATTGCCTGTCTGGATGCGCTTGACGGCGTCGTCTCTGACAGCATTGAAGGCAAACAACGCCTCTTCAACGGGTTTTAAAAGTTCCAGCTCTTTGGGGTTGACGATGGTTTTCTTTAACTTTCCAAACGCATCGTCCGCAGCCTTTTGGCCTTGGGCGACCCGACTCAGCGTGTAACTCGCTTCTTCCGCATTGCCTATCGCCAACCCGATCACAGCAGCCCGCATATTGCGAACCTGCACATTGATGCCCAGTTCCAGCTCGGCGGCAAGGATCACCTTGACCACGCTTTCATCCACGATGTGATTGACGTTGTCGTTGATGTTGCCTATCCGGTAAATGGCAGTGCCGCCAATGACCAGAAGCAATGCGATCAGCAGGCCGAAGCCTGCGGCCAGCTTGGTGCTGACTTTCCACGAACCAAATGTTGGCATGGCGCCCTCCCTGTTTTTGTAAGCACATGCTAAGCCTTGTGCTGCCAAGTGGGAAGTCCCTAAACCTTAAAAGGTCTGATTCGGGCGCGCTTGCGGTGGCAGCCGCCAGCGGGGCGCGGGCTGCCCGATCGAACTGAATTAGCTCAGCATATCCAAGGCCAGCGCCTCCGCCACTTTGATGCCATCTACGCCGGCCGACAGAATGCCGCCGGCATACGATGCGCCCTCGCCTGCGGGGTAGAGGCCGCGCACATTGGTGCATTGCAGGTCCTCGCCGCGCGGAATCTTGATGGGGCTGGAGGTGCGGGTTTCCACACCGGTGAGCACCGCATCGGCCATATCAAAGCCTTTGATCTTGCGGCCGAACACCGGCAATGCCTCGCGCATGGCCTCAATGGCGTAGGCGGGCAGGGCAGGGGCCAGGTCGCCCAGCTTCACGCCGGGTTTGTACGACGGCGTGACGCTGCCGAACTCGGTGGAGGGCTTGGCCGCAATAAAGTCGCCCACCAGTTGGCCGGGCGCCTCATAGGTGCTGCCGCCCAAGGTGTAAGCGCCGCTTTCCAGTTGGCGTTGCAGGGCAATGCCTGACATCGGGTGAGCAGCCTTTGGGTCTTTGGCCTTCAGGGCTGCGGCTTCTTCTGCATAGCGCCTGCCGCGCTCGGGGCCAAAGGCGTGTACAAAAGCGGCCTCGCTGTCCGGATAGTCGGGCGGGTCGATGCCCACCACCATGCCGGCGTTGGCATTGCGTTCGGCGCGTGAGTATTGGCTCATGCCGTTGGTGACCACGCGCTCCGGCTCGCTGGTGGCGGCCACCACCGTGCCGCCCGGGCACATGCAAAAGCTGTACACCGCTCGCCCGTTGGCGGCGTGGTGCACCAGTTTGTAGTCGGCAGCACCCAGCAGCGGGTGGCCTGCGTGGCGGCCCCAGCGGGCGCGGTCGATCACGCTTTGCGGGTGCTCGATGCGAAAGCCCACAGAAAACGGCTTGGACTGCATGGCGACTCCGCGCTCGTACAGCATGGCAAAGGTGTCCCGCGCACTGTGACCCAAGGCCATGACCACATGGCTTGTAGGCAACTCATACACACTGCCGTCTTGAAGGTTTTCGACCTCTAGCCCTCGAACTGATTGCGCAGATTGCTCCTGATTTAGGAGCAAATTATTCACGCGCTGCTCAAAACGGATTTCGCCGCCCAGGGCCATGATTTGCTCGCGGATGCCTTCCACCACTTTCACCAGCTTGAAGGTGCCGATGTGCGGGTGCGCTTCATACAGGATTTCGGAGGGCGCACCGTACTGCACAAATTCGTGCATCACTTTGCGGCCCAGAAAACGGGGGTCTTTGATCTGGCTGTAAAGCTTGCCATCCGAAAAGGTACCTGCGCCGCCTTCACCGAACTGCACATTGCTCTCGGGTTTGAGCGTTTTTTTGCGCCACAGGCCCCAGGTGTCTTTGGTGCGCTGGCGCACGGTGGTGCCTCGCTCCAGCACGATCGGTTTGAAACCCATTTGGGCCAGCACCAGCGCCGCGAACATGCCGCAAGGCCCGAAGCCCACCACGACCGGGCGCAGGGGCATGTCTGCGGGAGCCCGGGCCACCATGCGGTAGGCCATGTCGGGCGTGGCACTGATGTGCGGATGGTTGGCGTGCCGGATCAGCAAGGCGGCTTCCTGCGCCGGGTCTGCCAGTGTCAGGTCCACGATGTAGACCGCCAGCAGGTCGACCTTGCGGGCGTCAAAGCTGCGCTTGAAGATGTGCAGGTCGGCGATGTCGGTGTTCGCAATGCCCAGCGCTTGGGCGGCCAACGCTTGCAGGGCCTCCACCGGGTGGGCTACCGGGGCGCGGTCGGCCTCGGTCTCTGCGGGGGCATCAGCTGCGCGGCGTGCCTCCACGGGCAGGGCGGAAAGGGGGAGTTTGAGTTCGGTAATTCGGATCATGGCACGGGCTCGTGGTTATCAAGCAAGGCCCTGATTTTACGCGGGCTGGGTCAATGCAGTCCGGTGCGCGGGGTGGCGGAGGGGCTGTAGCCAAAGAGTTTGCGGTAGTCGCTCGCGAACTGGCTGAAGTGCCAGAAATTCCAGTCAGCAGCCACGTCGCGCACAGTCGCGCTTGGGTTGCCGCGCAAGTCGCGTCGCGCACCGTTGAGGCGCAAGATGCGCAGCGTTTGCACCGGCGTCATGCCCAGCACGTCTTCAAAACAGTACTGCAGGGTGCGCCGGCTCACATGCAGCTGCTCACACAAGTCGGGCACAGTCACGCTCTGGTCGTGATGGGCCAGCAGGTAATCCCGCGCTGCGGCCACGATGCGCTGGCGGCGGCTGAAGCTGTCGCGCACCCCGGCATCCACCACGCTGGTGTCCAGCAGGGGCAGCAGGGCTTCGAGTGCATGGGTTTGCGCGTGCGCCGGATCAGTCGGCACCCCGTGATCGGGTTGCAGCAATGCACTCAAGGTGTGCAGGCACTGCTTCAGTGCTGCCGCAGAAGGGTGCAGTATTTCGGCGGCCTGCAGCCGGCTCCAGTCCACATCAAAGCCCAGCGCTTGGGCGGCGCTATGCAAGGTGTCTTGCCGTACCACCAGGCCGAAGATGGTGTAGTCGGCCGGCGTCACCAGCTCAAACTCTTGGTGGCCCGGGCGCACCAGCACACTGTGGGGGGCCACCGTGCGCCCGTTGATGCGGGTGATGTCCGCCGAGAACGGCAGCCCAAACCACATGGCATCAGGCCACACGCAGCAGGACTGCCGCATACCCTGGCTGGTGCTCTCGCGAAACACCTGCATGCCGGGGAGCTGGATTTCCTCCAGCAGCCCATGGAAGGTGCCGCAGGTGGTCTGGTCGTAGCACTGCTCCCAGTTGGTGAGGTTGGCGGCGTGCTCGTCCGCATCGCGGGCCTCGACGACGCGCAGACCGGCTGCAGTGTGGGTTGTGGGGTTCATGACGCTTCTCTCCCGTGATGCAGTCCGGGTTCGCACCGTCCAGGTGCGCGCCGCAAGTCTGCCGATTTTTGATACCAGCTTATGGCGGGACTGCCTACATTCACAGCTAGCAAACCCTATGCCGAGCTGCATCGGACCTTGACTCAACCTTGTTGGAGAACCCACATGTCATCTGCGCATTCCACGGGCGTGCACACGCTCAAACCGGTGCTCAGCACCCTGCAACTCTGGGGCATTGCCGTGGGGTTGGTGATATCCGGTGAATATTTCGGCTGGAGTTTCGGCTGGGCCTCGGCTGGTACCCTGGGCTTCACGGTCACCGCGCTCTTCATCGCGGCGATGTACACCACTTTCATCTTTAGCTTTACCGAGCTGACGACGGCCATCCCCCACGCCGGCGGGCCTTTTGCCTACAGCAAGCGGGCTTTCGGCCCCACCGGTGGCTATCTGGCCGGGGCTGCCACGTTGGTGGAGTTTGTATTTGCCCCACCCGCGATTGCGCTGGCGATCGGGGCTTACTTGAATGTGCAGTTTCCCTCGCTGGATCCCAAGCTAGCGGCCCTGGGCGCCTACCTGGTGTTCATGACGCTCAATATCGTCGGTGTGCAAATTGCTGCCACCTTCGAGTTGGTGATCACCGTCATCGCGATCTTTGAATTGCTGGTGTTCATGGGTGTGGTGTCCCCCGGCTTCTCGATGGCCAACTTCACCAAAGGCGGCTGGGCGGGTAGCGATGATTTCAGCTGGGCCGCGATTCCCGGCATGTTTGCCGCCATTCCCTTCGCGATCTGGTTCTTTTTGGCGATTGAAGGCGTGGCCATGGCCGCCGAGGAGGCTAAAGACCCCAAGCGCTCGATTCCGATTGCCTACATCACCGGCATCTTGACACTGGTGTTCTTGGCCGTCGGCGTGATGGTGTTTGCCGGTGGTGCCGGCGACTGGACCAAGCTGGCCAACATCAACGACCCGCTGCCCCAAGCGATGAAGCTCATCGTCGGCGAGAACAGCGGCTGGCTGCATATGCTGGTGTGGCTGGGCCTGTTCGGTCTGGTGGCGTCGTTCCACGGCATCATCTTGGGTTACTCGCGCCAGATCTTTGCTCTGGCCCGTGAGGCCTATTTGCCGGCTTACTTTGCCAAGGTGCACCCGCGCTTCAAGACACCGCACCGCGCCATTCTGGCGGGTGGCGTGGTGGGAATTGCCGCCATCTACAGTGATTCCTTCATCACCATCGGCGGCCAGTCTTTGACGGCCAATATCGTGACCATGTCGGTGTTTGGCGCCATCCTGATGTACATCTTGAGCATGCTCAGTGTGTTCAAGCTGCGCCGGTCCGAGCCCGCCATGGTGCGCCCTTTCCGTGCACCGCTGTACCCCTTCTTCCCGGCGTTTGCCTTGTTCGGCGCGCTGGTGTGCATGGCCACCATGATCTATTACAACCCGCTCATCTTCGGCTTGTTTGTGGGCTTTCTAGCGTTGGGCTATGTCTACTTTAAGATGACCGGACAACAGCGCGCCGACGCCACGTTGGCAGGCATGAGCGCGCCGGTTGCCAAGTAACCGGTCCTGTTCGATTCCAGTTTTTTTGCGGATTCACTGACGTGCCAAGCCACCCTTACCAGCACACCGTCGCAAGCCATGTCTATGGTTTTCGGGACCTCAAAGACCTGATGGCCAAAGCCACGCCTTTGCGCTCGGGCGACATGCTGGCCGGGGTGGCCGCGCATACGGCGCAGGAGCGGGCGGCGGCGCAGATGGCCTTGGCAGAGCTGCCCTTGCGCACCTTTCTGTCAGAAGCCTTGGTGCCCTATGAGTCGGACGAG
>DAINNP010000058.1:0-11403 GCA_036735785.1 Rhodoferax sp.
GGATCAGGCGGGGCTTGATGTCTTGCGCAAGCGCAGGCAGCGCTGCGCTGAACACGGCGGCGCCAGCCAGTGCCAGAACGGCACGACGGATGAGGGTTGTGGATGCTTTCATGGTGTGTCTCCAGGGTGGGTGTTGTTGTTACAAGGAAAAAGGGTTTGGGCTCAGCGCATCCACGCGACCGGTGCGGTCACGATCTGCGGGAACAGCACGAAGAGCAGCAGAATCAGCACATAGGTGATCAAAAAGGGATTCACCCCCTGAATCACCCGGTGCAGCGGCAAGCGCCCGACGCCGGCCACCACATTGAGCACCGTGCCCACCGGCGGCGTGATCAGGCCGATGGCGCCATTGAGCACAAACATCAGGCCGAAATAGACCGGGTCGATGCCGGCTTTCACCGCAATCGGCAGCATCACCGGCGCAAAAATCAGGATGGTCGGTGTCAGGTCTAGCGCCGTGCCCACCAGCACCAGGACCAGCATCATGACCAGCATCAGCAAGCGCGGGCTCTCCACCAGCGGCCCCAGCCATCCGGTCAGCACACTGGGCAAATCGGCCAGGGTGATCATGTAGCTGGCCACTTGGGCACCGGCGCACAAGAACATGACGATGGCGGTGGTTTTGGCAGCTCGCACCAACACGCCGTACACCGCCGACACCTGCATTTCGCGGTGAACGAACAGCGCCACCACCAAGGCGTAAAACGCGGCCACCACAGCCGCTTCGGTGGGCGTGAAAACGCCGGTTTTCATGCCCCCGATGATGATGATCGGCATCAACAGCGCCCAGAAGGCCTTGAGGGTGGCGTGCAAACGCTCGCGCAGAGGCAGCGGCTGCCCCTCGGGCAGGTCCAGATTGCGCAGCACCAGCTTCCAGGCGACGATCAAGCCGGCCCCCATGATCAGCCCCGGAACGATGCCCGAGAGGAACAAGGACGATATCGAGGTGTTGGTCGTCACACCGTAAATCACAAACGGCATGCTCGGCGGAATGATGGGCGCGATGATGCCGCCCGAAGCTATCAAGCCGGCCGAGGTGTGCATCGGGTAGCCCTGCTGACGCATCATGGGCATCAGAATAGTGGCCAAGGCTGCTGTGTCTGCCAACGCCGACCCGCTCATGCTGGCCATGAGCACCGCAGCCCCGATGGCCACAAAGCCCAGCCCGCCGCGAATGTGCCCCACCCACGCCTGGGCCATGGTGATGATGCGGCGGCTGATGCCCCCGCTGTTCATCAGCTCACCGGCCAGAATGAAAAACGGCACCGCCAGCAGCGGAAAGCTGTCCACCCCTGCCACCAGGTTCTGGGCGAGCAACTGGGTGTCCCAGAAGTCCAGCACCCAGGCCATGCCGGCGCCGGTCAGGACCAGTGCCAAGCCCATGTTCATGCCGATGCCCATCAGGGTCAGCATGCCGACCGAGAACACCACAAACGCCAATGCTTCGTTGCTCATGGCCTTACTCCACCTCTGCCGCATGACCGAGGTCGAGCGGTGTGCGTTGAATCAATTCCCACAATGCCATCGCACCGATCGACAAGGAACACAAAAATGCGGGCATCGGCAGCAAAGCCGTCGGGTAGCCCAAGACCACCGAATAGCTGTCCAACCCAACCACGATCTGCTGCCAGGCTCCGTGCGCCAACATGCCGCACGCCAACAAGACCAACACACGGATGAACGCAGTGGCCAAGGCCAGGCGCACCGGATGCGCCTTCAGCATGGCCACCAAACTGGTGAATGCCATGTGCTCCCCTGCCGGGTAAGCGGCTGCCGCGCCGATGAACACCATCCAGACAAACAACAAGCGGGACAGCTCTTCGCTGGCGGCCACTCCGCTGCCAAAGCCATAGCGGAGCACCACGTTGACAAACACCGAGAGCGCCATCACACCAAGGCAAGTGGCCATCAGCACTTGGGTGATGCGCGCAAAGGCGCTCGGGCGCGGTGCAGACAGGGTGGACTCGGGGGCCGCAGTTTCGGGGTGCTGGCTCATGCAAGCTCCTTGGCAGGCAAGAGCCACGTGCAGATTTCGGTTTGCAAGGCATCCAGCGAGCGGGTGGCGTCCAGCGTCAAGACCCCGGCTTCGCCCTCAGGCGACTCCAGCGTGGCGAACTGGTTGTCCACGAGTGCGGTGTTGAAAAAATGTTGGGCCGCACGGGCGGTGACCCGGGCCTGGGCCTCGGTTTGCGAAATCTGCAAAAACGCGAAACGCAAGCCCGGACTGGCCTGCCGCAGGCGCTCGCGGTAGCTGCGTTTCAATGCGCTACAGGTCACCACCACGCCCTGGGGGTGCAAGGTGATCTGCGTGGCCAAGGTCGCGAGCCAACCTTGGCGGTCGGCATCCGTCAGCGCAATGCCGGACTGCATTTTGTGGCGGTTGGCTTCGCTGTGGTGGTCATCGCCCTCCACCAGCGGCCATGCCATGGCCTGGGCCACCCGGGCCCCTACGCTGGATTTGCCGCAACCGGCGACCCCCATGATGACAATCGAATTCATATCACTCTGTATTTTCTGGATAGCGCTATCCAGTTCAAACCAAAAAAATGCCGCATCTAACGTGCAACGCAATGCACCCAGCGGCTCTGGACGATACGGGTAACTACCTTCACCCCGCGTCGTCGGATAGCGCTATCCTATGAGAAGATTTTAAAAACCCATTCAGTAGTTTCCCTAGCCCATGAACTCCCCCCTCCGCCCGCGGGCCACTGGTCGTGTGACCCTGTCCGATGTTGCCCAACTGGCAGGCGTCAGCCCGATCACCGTGTCGCGGGCGCTGCGGGGTGAGCGGGCGGTTGCGCCGGATCTGGTGGCGAAAGTGCGTGCAGCGGCCGACACGCTGGGGTATGTGCCCAACCCTGCAGCGCGGGCGCTCGCTTCCGGGCAGAGCAGCCATGTAGCGGTGCTGATCCCGATGTTGTCGAACGCCTTGTTTGTGGACCTGCTGGAGGCGCTGCAACACACCTTGCGGCAAGCGGGGTTTCAAACCTTGATCGGCATCACCCACTACGACCCCAGCGAAGAGGAAACCCTGCTGCGCGAGCAGCTGCTCCACCGCCCAGCGGGCCTGGTGGTGACCGGCTTGGAGCGCACCGAGGCCACCCGGCTGCTGATTGCGCAAAGCGGTGTCCCGTGTGTGCACTTGATGACCACCGACGCGCCCGCCGGCTCCCACTGTGTGGGCTTTTCGCAGCGGGATGCGGGGCGGGACATGGCGCGCCACCTGATCGCGCAGGGTTACCGGCGGATTGCGTTTGCCGCTGCGCAACTCGACCCGCGCACCCTGCAGCGTTTGGCGGGCTGGCGCAGTGCGCTGGTGGATGCAGGGCTGCATGACGAGGTTCTGGAGTGGCTTAACCCGGCGCCCTCGTCACTGGCCCTGGGGGCCCGCATGTTCGAGCAGATCATGGGGCAGACACCACCGGTGGACGCCATCTTTTTTTGCAACGACGACTTGGCCCAAGGCGCACTGCTGGCCGCGATGCGAACCGGTGTACCGGTGCCGCAGCGGGTTGCGATTGCCGGGTTCAACGACCTGACAGGCAGCGACCAGATGGTGCCCCCGCTCACCACGGTACGCACCCCGCGCGCCGAGATCGGCCATGCTGCGGCGCAAATGCTGATAACCCTGATGCAAGGTGAGGCCGTGTCCGCCCCCGCAGTGGATGTGGGCTACGCATTGCAGGTGCGGCAGAGCACCTGAGCGAGGCAGCTCCCACGTTCGACCGCGCGCTCTGCAGGGCTCAAGGCGCGTTGGACTCCAAGCCACGCAGCACCTTGCCACGGCCTGCAGTTAAAAACTCCGCGTAACCCGCCAGACCTGTGAGCAGGCGAGCCATGGCGTGCGCCACCAAGGTCATGCCTTGGCCCATGTCGCGCAGTGGCTGCACCACATTCGCTTGCCAGCGCGTGGCCATGCAGTTTTCGGGCTCGGGCACCCACTCCAGCTGTATACCGGCCTGCCCTTTGAATGCCCAGGCCTCCACCACTACACGCTGCCCGGCGCGTAGTCGCAAGTCATGGCCCATTGCCAGGAAATGGTCACCGGCCTCGCTGAGCGGGGAGAAGCGCGACACCTCCAGCGTCGCCCAAGCCCGGCCATTCACCACCCGCAACACGCCCGCCGTGCGCGGCTTGAGCGTGACAGCATGGCCTTGCGGCAGCGACCAGGTGGACAAAGGGCTGATGGATGGGCTTTGCGTTGACATGAAAAACTCCTGTGTAGTGTGGATGGGCCTGCGAATGATCCGCCCGGCGCCCCTTCACCGTCCAATGAAATCGGGCTATGCTATTCATTCCATTCACGCATTAATCTTTGCCACCGCTATCCTCTGAGATCCAGTCACCATGTCTGACGCTATTGCTCCGAATACCGAAATACGCTTGCGCACCCGCCCGATCTCTATGGGCCATTTGCGGGCCCTGGAGGCGGTCGCGCGGCACCTCAATTTCCGGGCAGCGGCTGAGGAGCTAGCCCTGACGCAGAGCGCAGTGAGTCGGCAGATTCAGGCACTGGAGGAAGAGGTAGGCGTCCCACTGTTTCTGCGCCACACCCGCGCAGTCGAGCTCACTGGCGCGGGAGGGCAATTGTTGCGTGCCGCGATGCCCTCTCTGGAGCGCATTGATTCCGCGGTGCGTCAAATCCGCCGTACTGCCGGACGCAAAAGTGTGGCCATATCGACCTGGGCCTCGTTCGCATCGATGTGGCTGATACCGCGCTTGGAAGCCTTTCAGGCGGAGTACCCCGATATCGACATCCGCATCGACGCTACCGACAACCCGGTGGACCTGGACACCAGCGATGTGGACCTTGCCATCCGCTACACCCAGCCCGGTAATGTGAGCGCAGATGCGGTGCGCCTGTTTGGCGAACAGCTCACCCCTGTGGCGAGTCCGTGGTTGCTCAAAAGCGGGGCGCCCCTGCGTAAGCCTGCAGATCTGGCACGATTCGCGTTGCTTGAAGCGAGTGACACCCACCGGGTGCAGCATATTGAGTGGCTGACCTGGCGACGGTGGTTGCAGTTGAACCAACAACCACGCCTGGAGCCCAAGCGTTGGATGTACTTCAACTACGCCCACCAAATTGCCCAGGCGGCACTCACCGGCCAGGGTATTGCGCTGGCCCGCATGCCCCTGGTGGCCGACAGCCTGGCCAGCGGCGACCTGGTAGAGGTACTGCCCGGCGGGCGCATTGACACCCCCATGGTGTATTGGCTGCTGGTCGGGGCACGTAACAGCAACCGCCCGGAGATCCAGGCGTTTTGCGACTGGCTGCTGGCCCAAGCCGCCATTACCCGGCATGCCACCGGCGAAGACCCCGACACGGGCGCCCAAGCTTATGCAGGTTGACGCTTTGCCGCCCCAACGCATGTCTCACCCCCAATCACCGCCCTTTCGCCGCATTCAGGCCCTTCAGCCCGCTCAGGCGACATCTTTTGCTGCTACCGGTGTTGTCTTTGCTGCCGCACGGTGCGCAGGCCCTGCCCCCGGCCACACTGCGCTTTCCGCGCGATGCGGGCTGGCACAACGCGTTTAAAACCGAGTGGTGGTACGTGACCGGTTATGCACTGGTTCCCGGAGCACGAGGCGACACCACACGCCTGCTTGGCTTTCAAGTGACCTTTTTTCGCAGCCAGGTGGAGGCCACACAGGGCATGCAATCCCGCCTGGCGGCGCGCCACTTGCTGTTCGCCCATGCCGCAGTGACCGGTGTGCAGGGCCGCACGCTTTGGCATGACCAGCGGATAGCTCGCTGGTCCGGCGAGCCCGCAGGCAGGAACCCGGCCGATGTGACACATGCCAGCACGGAAGACACGGCGGTGGTGATTCGAGACTGGCATTTGAAACGGTCGGGAGCGCATGTGCAGGCCCGGATTCTTGCATCGGAATTTGAGTTGGACTTGGAGTTGCAGACGATGCAACCCGTACTACTGCAAGGAGTAGACGGCCTGTCTCGCAAAGGCCCGCAGGCACAACAAGCCAGTTACTACTACAGCATGCCCCAGTTGCAGGTGCGCGGGAATGTGACACTGAAAGGTCAGAAGCACCCCTTGGCAACCGGGAGTGCCGATGGACCAGCCCGACCAGCCGTGCGAACTACCCGGTGGAGTGGCAAATTCGCACGCCTGCGGGCAGCTTTACGGTCAAAGCCATGCTGGACGACCAGGAACTCGACAGTCGAAGTTCGACCGGCGCAATCTACTGGGGGGACTCTGTGAGGTCTGGAACACCAACGCCCGCCTAATGTGCCGCGGCTATCTGGAGATGACGGGCTACGCCCCCCCTCAAACCATAAGCAAATTGCTATAAAAAATATAGCATCAGGCGTAATATTTACCTGCGCCACTGCCCTATTTGACTCCAAATTTCTGCGAATCGGGGGCCGACCGGTGGCTCTTGCGTCGCTCGCGGCCTGCCAACCATCGCAGCACCAAGGCATGAAAGGCCTCGGGTTGCTCCAGCATCACCCAATGCCCGCAACGCAGTGCGTGGGCGGCGCCATCTTCGGAGGCGCGCAACGTGTGCAGCCAGCGCGGAGAATGGAACATGAAGGGTTTTCGCTCTCCAAATACATACAGCACCGGACAGGTCAGCTGAACCTGACGTGTGCGCAAGCCCCCCCGCATCCCGAACCACTGCATCACATAGGGAAAGTTCATGGTCCAACTGATCTGCTGGGGCGGCACGGGGCAGCGCATCAGGCCGGCCATCCAACGTGTCATTCGGTTGGCGGTGCCGGGGTGCACGTAGCGCCCCACCATCCACGCCTTGGCCAGCCAGAGCTGGTAGGCTGCCACGGCCATTTTCTGCCTCAGCGACAAGGACTGGAGATAGGCCTTCGCATTGTGATCCCCGATATCAATGGCGACGACCGCCTCCACCCGCTGTGGATGCCGCATCGCCAGCTCGTACCCGAAAATACAGCCCCAGTCGTGGAGCATCAGAGTCACCGGTGCGCCGGGGCTTAAGGTTTGGATCACTGCGACAAGGCCATTCACCACATCATCGAGCTTAGGCACCACCGGCGGCCGCTCCTGCACGTCACCGAAGCCGGGGAGCGTCAAGCGCACGCACCGGTAATTGTTTTGCAGGGCGCGAACTGTGCCGTCCCACACGGCCAGTGTGTCTGGCCATCCATGCAACATCAGGACCGTGCGCGGCCCTGCCCCCTCAACCTGTACCTCCATGCCTTGGATATGCATTTTTCGAGTCTCCATGGTTACTCCCGTTTTTTGTCTGAGCTTACATCGACTGACATGCAACAAAATGAAACAAACCGAAAAGGGCACGTCAGCTGCCGCGGCGCCTATTGCGCAATACTCAACGGCAGGCCGCACACGCGGTTAAATTTCGCGACTCGCCTTGCGGCCCGCCCCGTCACCCCCACCTGATCGCCCATGAGCACCACTGAACGCCCCAAGTCCACCAACACCAAGTCACTGACTGGTTTACTTCCTTTTTTGAGGCCATACCGCGGGCGGATCAGCATGGCGCTGGTGTTTCTGGTGCTGGCAGCTGCAGCGACCCTTGCATTTCCGCTGGCGCTACGCAGCTTGATTGACGGAGGCTTGGTTCAGGCAGACAAAGGCACTCAAGTGATGGCGCTGCGGGATCACTTTGCAGCGCTCTTTGGAGTGGCAGTCGCCTTGGGCCTGTTTTCTGCCGCGCGCTTTTACATGGTGAGCTGGCTGGGTGAACGGGTCACCGCCGACCTGCGCAATGCGGTGTACAGCCATGTTCTTCGGCAGAGCCCGGAATTTTTTGAAACCACCCAGACCGGCGAAGTCCTCTCGCGCCTATCGGCTGACACCACGCTGGTGCAAACCGTAGTAGGGTCTTCGCTGTCCATGGGCTTGCGCAACGCGGTCATGGGGGTGGGTGCGTTGGCTGTGCTGGTGTGGACCAACCCGGTCGTCATGCTGCAGGTGCTGGCTGTTTTGGTGCTGATTGTTTTACCCAGTTTGTGGTTCGGTCGGCGGGTACGCAAGCTTTCACGCGCCTCGCAGGACCGGGTGGCTGACTCCAGCGCCATCGCAGCGGAGGTGCTCAATGCGATTCCGGTGGTGCAAAGCTACACGGCCGAAGACCGGGAGACCCAGCGTTTCATCAGCTCGACCGACAACGCTTTTGCAACGGCCGCCAAACGCAGCCTGATGCGCTCGGGCCTGGTGGCCTTCATCATCATTGCCACCAGTGCGGCTTTGCTGTGGGGCTTGTACCAAGGCACCCAAGCTGTGGCCGAGGGGCGCATTACCGCCGGGCACTTGGGCCAGACCGTGGTGTATGTGATTATTTTGGCCAGCGCATTTGCGGTGCTGGGTGAGGTGTATGGGGATCTACTGCGGGCCGCCGGTGCCACCGAGCGTTTGATGGAGTTGCTGGGCACCCAGTCGCCCATTAGTTCACCGGCCAAACCAGTGATTGCGCCCATGCCCATTGCGGGGAGTGCTATTCAATTTGAAGCAGTCAACTTTCATTACCCGTCACGCCCTCAACAGCAAGCCCTAAAAAACTTCCACTTGAACGTGCTGCCCGGGCAAACGGTCGCGATTGTCGGGCCCAGCGGAGCCGGCAAAAGCACCGTGTTTCAGCTACTGCTGCGCTACTACGATCCGCAAAGCGGCCGCATCGTGCTGGACGGCTCAGAAACACGGCAACTGGCACTCGATGCGCTGCGACAGCGCGTAGGCATCGTGCCGCAGGATGCGGTGATTTTCTCGAGCAGTGCTATCGAAAACATCCGCTACGGCAAACCTGGCGCGACAGATGCGGAGGTCAAGGCCGCAGCCCATGCCGCTTTCGCCCACGAGTTTATCGAGGCACTGCCGGAGGGTTATGACACCTTCCTGGGCGAGCGGGGCGTGCGCTTGTCTGGCGGACAACGCCAACGGATTGCCATTGCACGCGCCATGCTCAAAAACCCGCCTCTGCTTTTGCTCGACGAAGCCACCAGTGCGCTGGATGCCGAGAGTGAACGCATGGTGCAAGCGGCCCTGGAGTCCGCGATGCGCGACCGCACCACATTAGTGATTGCCCACCGTTTAGCGACCGTCCAAAAGGCTGATTTGATCGTGGTGCTCGACCACGGCGAATTGGTCGAGCAAGGGACCCATGCGGAGTTGGTAGCCAAAGGCGGCGTCTATGCGGGCTTGGCCGCGTTGCAGTTCAACGCGTGAGCCCATAGCCTCCAGTGAATGCCTAGCCGATTTTCGGCAGTAGCTATCGTTTGATAAAGAGGCGGTAACTCCCTAAAATCAAGGCTTCACCACCGGAGGCCGCTATGGAAGTTACTCGCACCAAGGTACAGCAACCCGAGCAGACACAGGCGGCCAAACGGGCTGAAAACATCCAACGCGAAGCCGTCAGGCAGGCTGCCGCGACCGAACTGAAGCCCCCCAAGGCGCAAGAAGCCGAGAAAAAGCCGGTCGTGAACGGGCAAGGCCAAACCATCGGCACCCGCCTCAACGTGAGTGCCTGAGCGGTCACAGGCAAGCCCGATGGCCATCAGTGCAACCAACAGCGCAACGCCGTCGATCCAGTCGACCCTGAGTCGCGCCCGCTTGGAACAGGCCAAACGCGAAGCCGAGAACGCGGAAAACAAGGTCGAGTCGCTACAACAGCAGACCGATCAGGCCGAGCAAGAAGTCCAGTCCAAGAAAAATGCAGTTCAGACATTAACTGCGCGCAATACTTTCGAAGACACCACCTACATCAGCCAACTCCGGGCTTCTACATCTTCAGTGGCGCCCGCCACGCAGGACTTTCTTCTGCGCATGTACAGCGCGACTTCCGCCAAATTTGCAGCGAGCGGTAATGCCCTGCGGGCCAGCTTGAATGCACGACCTTTCGTCAACACGCTCGGGCAACCGACGGGCCGGATCGTGGATCTGACGGCCTGATCATCTATAAATTTATTGCATAGTTAACATATCAAGTGGCCTTGGACAGGTCGGTAAGGGCAGCCTACATTGCGAGCCTTGACGACAACTACAAGGAGCATTCATGTCGCAGCAATCCGGCGTTCAACAGACGCCTAACGCCCACAACGCAGCCGTTACCCATGCGCTGCCGTCTTACCTGCAGGCCGACCATCTCGGTCCGTGGGGCATTTACCTTCAGCAAGTGGATCGTGTGACACCGTACCTCGGCCATTTGGCGCGCTGGGCTGAAACACTCAAGCGCCCCAAGCGCGCGCTGATCGTCGATGTGCCGATTCAATTGGACAACGGTACCGTGGCCCACTTTGAAGGTTACCGAGTTCAGCACAATACATCCCGCGGTCCGGGTAAAGGCGGTGTGCGCTTTCACCAGGACGTGACCCTGTCAGAAGTGATGGCCTTGTCCGCGTGGATGTCGGTAAAGAATGCCGCTGTGAACGTGCCCTACGGTGGCGCAAAAGGCGGCATCCGCGTAGACCCCAAGACGCTGTCCATGGGTGAGTTGGAGCGGTTGACGCGCCGCTACACCAGCGAGATCGGCATCATCATCGGCCCCTCCAAAGATATTCCCGCACCTGACGTCAATACCAACGAGCAGATCATGGCGTGGATGATGGACACCTACTCCATGAACGAAGGTGCTACCGCTACCGGCGTAGTCACAGGCAAGCCCATTGACTTGGGTGGTTCATTGGGTCGCCGCGAGGCAACCGGCCGTGGTGTCTACACCGTGGGCGTTGAGGCCGCGCAGCACCTCGGACTCGATATCAGCAAGGCACGTGTGGCCGTGCAAGGTTTTGGCAATGTGGGCGGTATCGCTGCCAAGTTGTTTGCCCAAGCCGGCGCCCGCATTGTGGCGGTGCAAGACCATGGGGGCACGATCTACCAAGAGTCCGGACTCGACGCTAATGCGTTGTTAGCCCATGTCGGCCGCCAAGGTACCGTCGCCGGTTTTCCGGGCGCGGAAACCATCGATGCCAATGCTTTCTGGGATGTGCCTTGCGACATTTTGATTCCTGCAGCGCTGGAGCAGCAGATCACCGCCGCCAATGCCCATCGCATCCAAGCAAAACTCATCATTGAAGGTGCGAACGGCCCCACGACACCGGCGGCGGATGACATTTTGCAGAGCCGCAATATCCTGGTGGTTCCTGACGTGATTGCCAACGCGGGTGGCGTGACGGTGAGCTACTTTGAATGGGTACAGGATTTCTCCAGCTTCTTCTGGAGCGAGGACGAAATCAACGCACGGCTGGTGCGCATCATGAAAGACGCGTTCGCAGCAGTCTGGGAAGTGGCCGCCGAGCACCGGGTGAGCCTGCGCACCGCAACATTCATCGTTGCTTGCAAGCGGATTTTGCACGCACGCGAATTGCGCGGCCTCTACCCATAAGCAGGGTAGTGTGGAACCTCTGCAGTTTCTACTGCAGGGGATTCTTCAAATGCTCGGGAATGGGGATGGCCA
>DAINNP010000059.1:0-11254 GCA_036735785.1 Rhodoferax sp.
CAACTTCCTGAACAAGGAGGTTGGCCCGGGGTTCCGAACAATCGGTCCGGAGCTCTATGTTTAACCTTGGAGTATTTCTAATGAAAAAGACTTTGATCGCTTTGGCCGTTCTGGCTGCTTCCGGCGCTTCTTTCGCACAAGTTTCCATCACCGGCGAATACGCTTACGGCTGGAACACTTCCAACTCCTCCGCTGGCGTTGAGAAGTCTGGCTTGGGCGTTGACACTTCCTTCGTGAAGTTCGCTGCTTCTGAAGACTTGGGTGGTGGCTTGAAGGCTGCTGCTGAAATGTCTTTGGACGGTTTCGCACGTGGTACAGCTACTGGCGGTGACAATGCTTTGACATTGACCGGCGGTTTCGGTCGCATCAAGTTGGCTAACGACAAGGGCGCTGACTACCTGTCCTCCGTGATCGGCGGCATCGCTGGTTTGGACGGCAAAGTGTACGGTGCTCGCTCCATCAACGACTCTGTCGCTTACACATCGCCTTCGTTCGGCGGCGTGACTTTCGGTCTGTCCCACACTGAAAACGCAAGCGGCACTGGCTTGGGCGTTGGTTCTGCTTCCAACAACGACCAGCGTAGCAACAGCCTGTCTGCTTCTTACGCAGCTGGCCCCTTGGCTGTGACTGGCGCTTTCACTTCTTGGGACAACCAGTCCACAGAAGCTGCAGCTCCTAACAATGCCAAGACACGCGTCCGCGCTAAGGGTTCTTACAACTTCGGCGCTTTCACACTGGGCGCAGGCGTTGTTCAAGTTCAGCGTAACAAGGGCACTACAACCGAGTCCATCTTGGCTGTGACCGCTCCTTTGGGTGCTTTGACACTGGGCTTCGACCTGGGTTCTTCCAAGCGTGATGACTCCGGTTCTACAGCAACCGACATCACCAAGTCCGGCTACGGTCTGAAGGCTGTCTACGCTCTGAGCAAGCGTACATCTTTGGTTGGTGCATACACCAACTGGGATGAGGGCGGCACACAGCGCGCTAACCTGACAGAACTGTTGGTTTCCCACACTTTCTAATTTAACGCTGGCGTAAGCCAGTTGTGAGTTAGTAAATAGACCCTGCGGGCGAAAGCTAGCAGGGTTTTTTTTGCATCGTTATTTCACAATGCGGAAAATAGATGCGGCTTGGTGCTAATACAACAAATTTTGAAAAACGAACGGTCGCTCTTTATTTTTCTTGAGCAGTTTGATGACTGAGTCGCAAATTTTTGTTTCAATAGAACTTACTTCTTGCTAGAGAAGTAAGAAACGTTGGAGGAGTGCACAGCACCATCCGGCGATCCTCAACTTACATTGAAGAGACAAGTAATATGAAAAAAAACCTCATCGCATTGGCTGTTATGGCAGTGTCTGGTGCCGCGATGGCGCAAGTGACGATCACTGGTAACTACACCATCGGCTACAAGTCCAGCACGACTTCTCCGTTCACAGCGGCTACCGGTTCCACCGTGGCACAACAAGTCACCCAAGGATTGGCTGGCGGTAACGGCGGTAACCCCCGCGGTGAGTCCTCTGGGTTGGGTGTTGACACCTCTTTGGTGACTTTCACAGCGAAAGAAGATTTGGGCGGCGGAATGAATGTTGTGGCCGAAATGTCTTTGGACGGTTTCACACGTGGTACAGCAACCGGCGGTGATTCTTCTTTGAAGCTGACAACGGGTGTTGGACGCGTTACTCTTCAGGCGTACAAACCAGCTGACTATTTGTCCGGTTCTTTCGGCGTTGGTGGTGCTGGTATGGATAACAAAGTGTTCCCTGCTCGCTCTTTGAAGGATGCAATTGGTTTTGATACCAAACTGGGCCCAGTGATCGTGAGCATCTCGCATCAAGAGCAGGGCTCTGCGAATTCCGTGGTTCCTAACGCCGCTTTGGGCTTGGGCCAAGGGGCTGCTGGTTCTGCCAGCCAGGTCGGTCAGCGTTTGACCAGCTTGTCGGGTACATACATCACTGGCGCTTTGGTAGCCAATCTGAATTTCCTGACATACGACAACCGCACGGACAACCAAAACACCTCTTACCGTGATGTGCTCCGCGCAGGAGCGAAGTACAACTTCGGCTCGTTCCAAGTGGGTGGCGGCTTCAGTACTTTGACCACCATGTCCGGCGGTAAGCTGAATTCTGCTGCTATCTCTGCAGCAGTGCCTATCGGTGCATTGACATTGGGTGCGAACTACGCCACTGAGACTGCTGACGGATTCGCTATTCAAGCAGGTACAGCCAACCAGAACCTGGACCAAACTCGCAACGGTTATGGCTTGTCTGCCAACTACGCTTTGAGCAAGCGCACCAGCCTGATCGCCACCTACGCTGACTGGTTGCCTTACGGCGGTGCCAAGCGTAACAACGAAACCAACCTGTTGTTGTCGCACTCCTTCTAATCCGGTGCTGGTCTAGGCCAGCTGTGGATGACACAAAAAACCCGCTGCATCACTGCAGCGGGTTTTTTTTATGGACGTTCTTTTGGATGTGTCGGACGTATTAGCTTGCGGCGAAATGCCTCAAAACCTTAAGCGTAGCGCTTGTTCCGCAGGTTGTGTTTCATCTCGCTGAGCAAGGGTTGCAGCTTGCCTCCGCCTATACGCAGGGCTACGCAGGTGGCCAAGATATCAATGATCATCAGGTGCAATAGCCGCGAGACCATGGGGCTGTAGCGGTCAAAGCCTTCGGGGTGGTCCGCACTCAGGTGAATGTGCCCCGCACTCGCCAGTGGAGATCCGCTGGCGGTGATAACGATCGTAGTCGCTCCATTTTTGCGGGCAATGTCGCAGGCATCCATCAGGTCACGGGTTCGGCCTGAGTTGCTGATGACCACCACACAATCACCGGCGCCCAAGATCGATGCACTCATGACTTGCATGTGCCCATCGCTGTAGGCAGTGGTATTGATGCCCAAGCGAAAGAACTTGTGTTGGGCATCTTGGGCCACGATGCCCGAGTTACCTACCCCAAAGAACTGAATCTGCTTGCCGGCGTTATAGGCGTCGACCAGCGCTAACACGGCTTTTTCGATCGCCATGGTCGAAGCGTCGTTGCGGTAGCGCAAAAAGGCGGCCACGGTGTTGTCAATGACCTTCACCATGACGTCGCCTGTCTTGTCGTCGGCATCCACGCTGCGGTGAATGAAGGGCACGCCCTCGTTCACGGTGCCTGCGAGCTTGAGCTTAAAGTCGGACAGCCCGTCATAGCCCACACTGCGGCAAAAGCGCACTACCGTGGGTTTGCTGACGTGGGCACGGTCCGCCAATTCGCTGACAGGCAGCTTGGCAAAGGCGCGGGGGTCAGCGAGGCAGAGCTTGCCCACCCGCTGTTCGGCAGGTGCCAACGAGGGCAGTGAGGCTTTGATGCGGTCCAACATAGTCTTTTAGCTTTCTTCGCTCCAGCAGAAGCCGTCACGAGCAATCATGGCGCTGGATGCACTGGGCCCCCAGGTGCCGGCCGCATACAAACGCGGGCCTGTGGTGTCTGCGGTCCAGTGCTCCAGCATGGGCTCGACCCAGCGCCAAGCCTCTTCTTGCTCATCGCTGCGCACAAAGAGGTTCAGGCGACCGTCGATCACGTCAAGCAGCAGGCGCTCGTAGGCTCCCACGCGCTCCGAGCCAAAGCGCTTGTCGAAATCCAAGTCAAGCTGCACCGGTGCCAGTGTTTGTGACGCACTGCTACGGGATTGCCGATTTTCCTGGCCCTGGGCCAGCATGTGCAATTCCAAACCGTCCTTGGGTTGCAGGTTGATCACCAAACGGTTGCCCACGCCCTCGTTGGAGTTGAAGATGGCGTGCGGAGTAGGGCGGAAGTTGATCACAATGCGGGCATCGCGGCCCGACAAGCGCTTGCCGGTGCGGATGTAGAAAGGCACGCCCGCCCAACGCCAGTTGGCGATTTCTGTGCGCAGAGCCACGAAGGTCTCAGTATTGCTTTGTGGGCTCACGCCTGACTCTTCGCGGTAGCCGGGTACCTTCACACCACCGCTGGTGCCCGCGGAGTACTGCCCGCGCACCACATCTTGCTTGAGCGTTTCAGCGGTCCAGGGCTTGAGGGAGCGCAGGACCTTGAGCTTCTCGTCGCGAATGGCGTCAGCCCCCGCGTTGATCGGTGGCTCCATGGCAATGGCACACAACAGTTGCAGCGCGTGGTTTTGCACCATGTCGCGCAGTGCGCCCGTGGTCTCGTAAAACGCGCCACGGCTCTCGACGCCCAAATCTTCGGCGATGGTGATCTGGATGTTGGCAATATGCTCGCGGCGCCAGAGTGGCTCGAACAGTGCATTGCCAAAGCGCATCGCAAACAGGTTTTGTACCGATGGCTTGCCCAAGTAGTGGTCGATGCGGTAGACCTGTTCTTCGGCAAAGAAACGGCGCACCGTGGCGTTGATGGCGCGGTTGGATGCCAGGTCATGCCCCAGCGGCTTCTCCAGCACCACGCGGGTTTTGGGTGTGTTCAGCCCGCTTGCTGCCAACTGCTCGCACACATTGGTGAACAAGCTGGGGGCGGTGGCGACATACATCACCACGCTATCGGCGTTGCGGTTGTTCAGGGTTTCGGCCAGGCGCGCATAGTCTTCGGACTTGGACAGGTCCATGCGCACGAATTCGAGGATCGCAGCAAACCGCGCGAACTCCTCGGCACTCGGGCGCTTGGCCAGCTCCACCTTTTCGAAGCGCGATTGAATGAGCGCCCGGTATTGGTCATGGCTCAGGTCATCACGGCCAACCCCGATAATGCGTCCACCCTCCGGCAAGGTGCCGTGGCGGAACGCCTGAAACAATGCGGGCATGAGTTTGCGCCAGGCCAAATCGCCGGTGCCGCCGAACATGACTAAATCAAAGCTCATAAGACAAGTGGTACGTTTAGTAGTTACATAAAAGCTGACGTTGTAATGTAACTTTGTTTCATTGATAATTCAAGGCGAGAAACTGCAACTTTCTGCGCGTTTACCCTAAGTTTTTTTAACCTGCGGCTCTGCCGTCTGCATCCCATGAACCAACTCGACGCCCTCAAACAATTCACCACCGTCGTAGCCGACACTGGCGATTTCAAACAACTGGACGCCTTCAAGCCCCAGGACGCGACCACCAACCCGTCGCTGATTTTGAAAGCGGTGCAAAAGGCGGACTATGCCCCCTTGGTGAAAGACACCGTCAGCCAGTTCCGTGGCCGTGCCATGGACGAGATCGTGGACCGTTTGCTGGTGCGTTTTGGTTGCGAAATCCTCTCCATCATTCCCGGCCGTGTGTCTACCGAAGTCGACGCGCGCCTGAGCTTTGACACTGCGGCAACGGTGGCCCGTGGCGAGCGCCTGATCGAGCTGTACCAAGCGCAGGGCATTCACTCTGACCGCATCCTGATCAAAGTGGCGTCGACCTGGGAAGGCATCAAGGCCGCAGAGCAGTTGGAGCGCAAAGGCATCCGCACCAACTTGACCCTGTTGTTCGCGTTCTGCCAAGCCGTGGCTTGCGGCGAGGCCAAGGTGCAGCTGATTTCCCCGTTCGTCGGCCGTATCTACGACTGGTACAAAAAGAACGCCGGCGCAGCCTGGGTTGAGGCTGACAACGCGGAGCTGAATGACCCCGGCGTCAAGTCCGTGGCCCAAATCTACGCCTACTACAAAAAGTTCGGTATCGCCACTGAGGTCATGGGCGCCAGCTTCCGCAACGTGGGTCAGATCACTGCCCTGGCCGGTTGCGATTTGCTCACCATCAGCCCCGATTTGCTGGCCCAGATGGCAGCGTCCGAGGCGCCTGTGACCCAGCACCTGAACGCCGATGCCGCCAAGACCGCCGACATCGAGCACGTCAGCTACGACGAAGCCAGCTTCCGCCTCGCCCTGAACAACGACGCCATGGCCACTGAAAAGTTGGCAGAGGGCATCCGTGCGTTCTGCGTGGACGCCGTCAAGCTCGAACAGCTGTTGCTGGCCGCTTAAGCGCACCAAGGACTCGCGAACATGGCACGTACCCGTTGTGACCGCACGCCCGCTTGGGCCCAATTGCAGGCTGCGTATGCAGCGACCGGCCAGGCGCTGGATGTGCGCCAGGCCTTTGAGGCAGACGCCCAGCGTTTCACCCGTTTGAGCCAAGAGGCGCCTTACGTGTTTGCGGACCTGTCCAAAAACCGTATCGACGCCAGCACCGAAGCACTGCTCATGGACCTGGCCCGCCAAAGCGGCCTGCCCGAGCACCGCGATGCCATGTTTGCCGGCCAGAAAATCAACAACACCGAGCAGCGCGAGGTCTGGCATGTTTTGTTGCGAAATCCGCCCTCTGCGCAGGTGGAATATGCGGGAGCCGCTCCTGAATTCATAGCGGGTGAGCAGGCTAAGGTGCACGCTACGCTAGACGCGATGCTGGCCTACGCCGAGCAACTGCGTGCAGATACCGCCATCACCGATGTGGTGAACATCGGCATCGGCGGATCTGACCTCGGCCCGCAAATGGCGGTGTTGGCGCTGGATGCTTTTGCCACCAGCGGCAAACGCCTGCATTTTGTGAGCAATGTGGATGGCCACGAGCTGGCCGCCAAGCTGCCCCACTTGAAGCCCGAGAACACCGTCTTCCTGATCGCCAGCAAGACGTTCACCACGATCGAGACCATGACCAACGCGGCTTCCGCGAAGGCCTGGTTCCTCGAGCAGGGCGGCACCCACATTGCCCGCCATTTCGCCGCACTCACCACCAATGTGGCGGCGGCAAATGCCTTTGGTATCACCACCACCTTTGGTTTTTGGGACTGGGTGGGCGGGCGGTACTCCATGTGGTCGGCCATCGGCCTGCCGATTGCCATCGCCATCGGCGCGCAAGGCTTTCGCGAGCTGCTGGCAGGTGCCCATGCCATGGACGAGCACTTCCGCACCGCGCCTTTGGAGCAGAACTTACCCGTGCGTTTGGGTTTGCTGGACGTTTGGTATCGCAACTTCCACGGCTTTAGCAGCCGCAGCATTGCGCCGTACCACAGCGCCTTGCGCCGCCTGCCGGCCTATTTGCAGCAGCTGGAGATGGAGAGCAATGGCAAACGGGTGGACGCCAGTGGCGAAGCCTTGCCGTTCGATACCTGCCCGGTGCTGTGGGGCGAACCCGGCACCAATGGTCAACACGCCTACTTTCAGATGCTGCACCAAGGCACCGAGGTCGTACCGGTGGAGTTTGTGGCCGTCAAAAAGGCGCGCCACCACCTGAAAGGCCACCACCCGATGTTGCTGGCCAATGTGCTGGCGCAGGCGCAAGCCCTGATGCAAGGCAAAAACGATGCCGGTGGTCACAAGCATTTCACCGGCAACCGCCCCAGCACCTTCTTGTTGCTCGACGACCTGACGCCCGCCTCGTTGGGGGCGCTGATCGCGCTGCAAGAGCACCGCGTGTTTGTCAGTGGCAGCCTCTGGGGTATCAACAGCTTTGACCAGTGGGGCGTCGAGCTCGGCAAAGTGCTGGCCAAAGACATTGAGCCGCGTCTTCACAGCGGCGACGCTACGGGCCTTGACGGCTCCACCGCCGGTTTGCTGGCGCGTCTGCGCAGCTGATTGCAGACGCTTAGCCTGCCTCAAGCCCGCGCGCTGCACTTGGCAGCGCAGGGCCTGTTGCAGCCGCTTGCCCGCCCCGCACAAGAAGGCGATGTAGCGGCCTGTGTGCAGCGCATGGGCTTGCTGCAGATTGACACCATCCATGTAGTGGCGCGCAGCCCGTATCTGGTGTTGCATGCCCGCTTGGGCGACTACCCGCCTGCATGGCTGGAAGACGCGTTAGCCAACGGCGCCTTGTTTGAAACCTGGGCCCACGAAGCCTGTTTTGCCCCCGCTGATGATTTGCACTTGCACCGCGCCTACAACCGCGAGGGGCGCACGCATTGGGGCATCGCCCATGCCCAGAAACTCGCTGTGGCCCAGCGCCCGCAGCTGGATGCTCTGCTGGAGCAGATCCGCACTCAGGGGCCGGTGAAGTCGTCTGACTTTGTGCGGCTTGAGGGCAAAGGTGGCGCTTGGTGGGGCTGGAAAGACGAAAAGCGTTGGCTGGAAGCCTTGTTTGCTCTGGGCGAGCTGATGATCGCGCGCCGTGACAACTTTCACCGCGTCTACGACCTGAGCGAGCGGGTGGCACCCGCACTGCGACAGCCCGCACCCGCATTGCCGCCAGACGCGCTCGCAGCCGTATGGGTAGAGAAGGCTGTGGCTGCACTGGGGGTTACCCAAGCGCGGTGGATCAACGATTATTTCCGGACCAAGCCGCGCCTGCAGGATGCGCACTTGGAGGCGCTGGTGCGTGCGGGGCGCATCCAGCGAGTGGCTGTTGAGGGGTGGGCTGCCGCCGGCTATGTGCAGACCGACCATGCGGACCTGCTGCAACAGGCGCTGGCAGGCGACTTGGTGGCCAGCCACACCGCACTCTTGTCGCCGTTTGACCCTGTGGTGTGGGACCGCGAGCGGGCCTCGACGTTTTTTGATTTTGACTACAAGCTGGAGTGCTACACACCCGAGGCGCAGCGCGTGTACGGCTACTTTGTATTGCCGATTTTGTGCCGCGGCGAGCTCATAGGCCGGCTGGATGCCAAAGCGCACCGGGCTGACGGCGTGTTTGAGGTGAAGTCACTCCACGCCCAGCCCGGTTGTGTGTGGACCGAGCAGCAAGTGCAAGAGGTCGCTGCCGCCATCCACCGCTGTGCCGCATGGCACGGTACCCCGCAGGTGCGCATAGGCAGCACACAACCTGCCAAGTTGGCGGCTGCTTTGCGGCGAGCACTCAAGCGCGCTTGACGCCGGGTTTAAGCCAGTGGGGCGCGGCCTGCCGGCGATAACCCTTGCATCGGGGCGGGCATAGCGTTGCGCGCGTGCACTCATGAGTGGTGTTTGAGACTATCTGGTCTTTATTCATACCCAGGAGGCTTTTATGGTGACTCGGCGCGATTTCTTTGTCGGTGGCGGTGCGGCAGTGGCGGCTTATGCAGCCGGATCCTTTTTGCCCTTGGGCGCCCAATCGGCCCCCAACTTCGGCGCACCCAGTGTGGTGCAGGTGGGCTTTCGCAAGCAAAAGCTGGGTGACTTTGAAGTCATTGCCCTGAACGATGGTGTCACCCGCCGCCCCTTGGCCGCTGAGTTTGTGCGCAACGCCCCCTTGGGCGAAGTGCAAGAGCTGCTGAAATCGCAAAACCTGCCCACCGAATACCTGGATGTGCCGTACACCGCCTTCCTGGTCATTGCTGGCAACCGCAAAGTGCTGCTCGACACCGGTTTCTCGGACAACGGCGGCCCCACCACCGGCCGCTTGGTCGCCAATTTGAATGCTGCGGGCTACAAGGTGGAAGACATTGACACCGTGATCCTGAGCCACTTCCATGGCGACCACATTTTGGGTGTGCGCAACAAGGCGGGCCAATTGGTGTACCCCAACGCCAAGATCATGGTCCCGTCCGTCGAGCATGCGTTCTGGATGGACGACGCCCGCATGGCCGCAGCACCTGACGCCATGAAGGGCGCCTTCCAGACCGTGCGCCGCATGTTGGGTGGCCTGAACGACAGCCAGATGGTGAAGTTTGAAGCCGGCACCGAAATTGTGCCCGGCATCAAGAGCGTGGCGGCTTATGGCCACACCCCCGGTCACACGCTGTTTATGGTGGAGAGCAAGGGTGAAAAGTTCGCCTACGTGGCCGACATCACCAACGTGCCCCAGCTGTTTGCGCGCAACCCTGATTGGGCGGTGCAGTTCGACATGAATGCCGAAGAGGCCCGCGTGGCCCGCCGCAAGGTGTTTGACATGATCGTGAACGACAAGGTCATGGCGGGCGGCTTCCACTTCCCGTTCCCGGCGTTTGGCCGCGTTGAGAAGCTGGGCAATGGTTTCGAATTCAAGCCGGTCGCTTGATAGTCTGATCGACCGTAGATTGCTGCAATAGCGGTTCTTTTGAGTCGCATCCGGCCTCGCCAGCGCTATGCTGGCGGGGCTTCTTTATTTGGAACCTTCAAGCTATGAATGTGGTGTTTGACTTTGGCGCTGTGCTGTTTACCTGGCGCCCGGTGGATTTGATGATGGAGTGCTTTCCCCAGCGCGCCGCGACCCGTGCCGAGGCAGGGCACCTGGCGCATGAGGTATTCGGCCATCACGAGTGGCAAGCCTTTGACCGGGGCACGATCGCCATGGCAGACGTGGTGGCCCAGGTAGCCCGGCGGGTGGGTATAAATGCCACGGTGCTCGGCACGCTGGTCGAGAGCATCGGCGAGCGGCTGACGCCCATGCCGGAGTCGGTAGCCCTGTTCAAGAGTTTGGTGGCCTTGCGCGCGCAGCGCGCAGCCGGTGGGGGCGAGTCCTTGAAGCTCTACTACCTCTCCAACATGCCAGTGCCGTATGCGCGCACACTGGAGCGCGCGAACGCATTTCTGCAAGACTTTGACGGCGGCATTTTCTCGGGCGACGAACTGCTCATCAAACCCGAGCCCGCCATCTACCAATGCCTGCAAAAGCGCTACGCCTTGGAGCCCGCCAAGACGGTCTTTCTGGACGACCTGCTCCCCAACATCCAGGCCGCGCAGGCCGAAGGCTGGCACGGCATCCACTTCCACTCCGCGCAGCAGGCCACGCAGGAGATGCTAGCGCTGGGAATACCCCTGATTTAAGTCAAATCGACCTCTAGCCCAGATAGGTGTTGCGCCAGTAGCTATCAAAAATATAGTAGAAAGAACGTAAAAAAGCCCCGCAAGGCAAAACCTTGCGGGGCTTTTTATTGGGTTTTTGCCGCAGCGCGAACGAACGCAACTACGACGCAGCATGAGGGTGCAGGGCAAGGCGCAAACGCGCTGACAGTACCTCTGGTACGGCAAGCGTTTGCAACGCCGCCATGCGCCCTCAGGCAAGGAGCAATTACATGCCCATGCCGCCCATGCCGCCCATACCACCCATATCAGGCATACCGCCGCCAGCAGCTTCTTCCTTCGGAGCTTCAGACACCATGCACTCGGTCGTCAGCATCAAGCTAGCCACAGATGCTGCGTTCTGCAGAGCAGTACGTGTCACCTTGGTGGGGTCCAGAATACCCATTTCGATCATGTCGCCGTAGGTGTCGTTGGCTGCGTTGAAGCCGTAGTTGCCGGAGCCGGCCAACACAGCGTTCACCACCACAGAGGCTTCGCCGCCTGCGTTGTAAACGATCTCGCGCAGAGGCGCTTCGATGGCCTTCAACACCAGCTTGATACCGGCGTCTTGGTCAGCGTTGTCACCCTTGATGGTGCCAGCAGACTGCTTGGCGCGCAGCAGAGCCACGCCGCCGCCAGCCAC
>DAINNP010000060.1:0-10849 GCA_036735785.1 Rhodoferax sp.
CACTGCGTCAAGATTTTCTACAAAGACGCGTTTGCAAAGCACGGTGCCTTGTTCAAGGAATTGGGCGTCAACGTGAACAACGGCATGGCTGATCTGTACGGCAAGATCGCGACATTGCCCCAGTCCAAACAAGACGAGATCAAGCGTGACCTGCACGCCTGCCATGAGCACCGTCCTGAGCTGGCCATGGTGGATTCCGCCAAGGGGATTACCAATTTCCACTCACCCAACGACATCATTGTGGACGCGTCCATGCCCGCCATGATCCGTAACGGCGGCAAGATGTGGGATGCCAACGGCCGTCTGAAAGACGTGAAGGCGGTGATGCCTGAGTCCACTTTCGCCCGCATTTATCAGGAGATGATCAACTTCTGCAAATGGCACGGCAACTTTGACCCCAAGACCATGGGCACCGTGCCCAACGTAGGTTTGATGGCTCAGCAGGCCGAGGAATACGGGTCGCACGACAAGACCTTCGAAATTTCCGAAGACGGCGTTGCGAACATTACTGATCTGGCCACAGGTGAAGTGCTGTTGAGCCAGAACGTGGAAGCGGGTGACATCTGGCGCATGTGCCAGGTCAAGGATGCCGCGATTCGCGATTGGGTGAAGCTGGCAGTTAACCGCGCCCGCAACTCCGGAATGCCTGTTGTGTTCTGGCTCGACGCCTATCGCCCCCACGAGGCGCAGCTGATCACCAAAGTCAAAATGTACTTGCATGAGCATGACACCACAGGCTTGGATATTCAGATCATGAGCCAGGTTCGCGCCATGCGCTACACCTTGGAGCGCGTGATTCGCGGTCAAGACACGATCAGCGCTACGGGCAACATTCTGCGCGACTACCTGACGGACTTGTTCCCGATCATGGAACTCGGCACTTCTGCCAAGATGCTGTCCATCGTGCCTTTGATGGCCGGTGGCGGTATGTACGAAACCGGTGCTGGCGGCTCTGCCCCTAAGCACGTTCAACAGCTGGTGGAGGAGAACCACTTGCGTTGGGATTCGTTGGGCGAGTTCCTCGCTTTGGCAGTGTCGTTGGAAGACTTGGGCCTGAAGACCGGCAATGCCAAGGCCAAGGTGTTGGCGAAGACATTGGATGCGGCGACCGGAAAATTGTTGGATAACAACAAGAACCCATCTCCAAAAACAGGTCAGCTCGACAACCGTGGCAGCCAGTTCTACCTGTCCTTGTACTGGGCCGAAGCGCTTGCAGCCCAGACAGAAGACGCCCAATTGGCGTCTCAGTTCGCACCATTGGCCAAAGAGTTGGCTGCCAAAGAGCAAACCATTGTGGCCGAGCTCGCTGCAGTGCAGGGTGCGCCAGTGGATATCGGTGGGTATTACCTGCCAGACACCGCTAAGCTGGATGCCATCATGCGCCCGAGTGCAACTTTGAACGCTGCCTTGGGATCTGTTGCTGTCTGAAGACGCACCGCAGCCTTCGGGCTGTGACCCATAAAAAAGGGTTGCCGGAGATTCCGGCAACCCTTTTTACATGGTGCAAGTGTATTTATTTTGCCGAATCAAAAGGCGCTCCACTGATCTTGGAGCCTGCCTTGATTCCGCGCTTTTCAAACCACCCCCGGTTCATCTCCAGCACGTATCGAACCGGGCGCAACGCGCAGTGTGAGTCGGTCGTTTGTGGTTTCATGTCGGCAAGGTTCACAACCGTGCCATCGTCACTGATGAAGGCCGCAGTCAGCGGGATGAGTGTGTTTTTCATCCAAAAGCACAAGCCGGAAGGTTGTTCAAACACAAACAGCATGCCCTCATGGGTCGGCATTTCCTTGCGGAACATCAAGCCGATGGATCGCTGATCGGGGGTGCGGGCTACCTGCGCTTCGATTTGGTGCATGCCAGCACTCATCTTGATCCTGGGTAAGTCCATCTGGGCGCTTTCCTGGGCGTGTGCCCAGGGGGCTCCCAAGAGCACAACAGAAAGAAACAGTGTTTTGAAATAAGTCATGCGGACAGCTTTACGGGATAACGGGTTGCGAGGCGCATTGTCACCGCTTCGCAAGAAGGAGCCTGTGACTTTACAACTAGAATGATTCCAAGGCATACCGCGCCGGAGCCCAGAGTTTTTCAACACTCTGCGGTTGTGCGTTTTGGATATTGGAGTTTTGTTTTTCTATGTACCAGCACATTCAAATACCTCAGCAGGGCCAAAAAATCACGGCCAACCCGGACAAATCATTGAATGTTCCGGATCAGCCCATCATCCCTTTCATTGAAGGCGATGGCGTTGGCCAAGACATTACGCCGGTGATGTTGAAGGTCGTTGACGCAGCCGTGGAGAAGGCCTACGGCGGCGCCCGAAAGATCCAATGGATGGAAATTTTTGCAGGTGAAAAAGCCACCCGGGTGTACGGCCCTGATGTCTGGTTGCCACAAGAAACTCTGGATGTCGTGCGCGACTATCTGGTATCCATCAAAGGCCCTCTCACGACGCCGGTGGGTGGCGGTATTCGCTCTTTGAATGTGGCGCTGCGGCAGGAGTTGGACCTCTATGTTTGTTTGCGGCCGATCCAGTATTTCAAAGGCGTTCCCAGCCCGTTGAAGGAACCGGAAAAGACCAATATGGTCGTTTTCCGCGAGAACTCTGAAGACATTTATGCGGGCATTGAGTTTGAAGCCGGCTCTGAAAAAGCGATGCGCCTGATCCAGGTGCTGCGTGACGATTTTGGGATTCAGAAAATCCGGTTCCCGGAGACCTCCGGTCTGGGTATCAAGCCCGTTTCGCGCGAAGGCACTGAGCGTTTGGTGCGCAAGGCCATTCAATACGCGATCGACAATGACAAGCCCAATGTCACCATCGTGCACAAGGGCAACATCATGAAGTTCACGGAAGGCAGCTTCCGTGACTGGGCCTACAACTTGGCAATGGCAGAGTTCGGAGCCGAGCTGATCGATGGCGGGCCATGGTGCAAGTTCAAAAACCCCAACACGGGCCGCTACATCATCATCAAAGACAGCATCGCGGATGCGTTTTTGCAGCAAATCCTTTTGCGCCCGATGGAGTACAGCGTGATCGCCACTTTGAACTTGAACGGGGACTATATTTCTGATGCCTTGGCTGCCCAAGTGGGCGGCATCGGCATAGCGCCCGGAGCCAACCTGTCGGATACGGTTGCCATGTTCGAGGCGACCCATGGTACGGCACCCAAATACGCCGGCAAAGACTACGTCAACCCTGGCTCCGAAATCTTGTCCGCAGAAATGATGTTGCGTCACATGGGCTGGAAAGAGGCGGCCGACCTGATCATCCGCTCTTTGGAAAAGTCGATCGCGAGTAAAAAGGTCACTTACGACTTTGCGCGACTGATGGATGGCGCCCAGCAGGTCAGCTGTTCACGCTTTGGGCAGATCATGATCGACAACATGTAGCCGCTTGAAAACCCGTGTTTTGAGTTAATCAGCCGCACCTAAGCGAAAGCTAGTGCGGCTTTTTCTATATGGTGCTTGAAATTCAGGCATCTCCCCCCAGTTGATCTTTGCATTTGCGGCTTTGTGCCTCCCGATAGAATCATTTCATGGCTACAAATACTCCCAAACCACCCGCAATCAAGCCACCGCCCACAGGCAGCGATGACGGCACTGTCGTCCTCGAACGCCTGGCGCAGAGGGTCCAACCCCCTTCGATGTACCAAGTCGTCATGCTCAATGACGACTACACACCGATGGAGTTTGTGGTGGTCGTGATTCAGGAGTTCTTTGGAAAAGACCTGGAGGCTGCCACAGCCATCATGCTCAAAATCCATTTGGATGGGCGTGGAGTGTGTGGCGTTTACCCGAAAGATATTGCCGCGACCAAAGTGGACCAAGTGCTGGACGCAGCACACAAGGCAGGTCACCCATTGAAATGTGTCAGTGAGCCCGTAGATCTGTAGGGGAAAGCTGAAACTTCGGTCACTCAGCAATCAAATCGGATTACAGTTAATCAACACCAAGGCAGAAAAAGGAATTCACATGATTGCCCAAGAATTGGAAGTCAGCTTGCACATGGCATTCGTGGAAGCCCGTCAGCAGCGCCATGAATTCATCACCGTAGAGCACTTGTTGTTGGCTCTGTTGGACAACCCCAGTGCGGCAGAAGTGCTCAGGGCTTGCGCCGCCAACATTGATGATTTGCGCAAATCTCTCACCAACTTTATCAAGGACAACACGCCGCAAGTGGCGGGGTCTGATGAAGTCGATACGCAGCCGACGCTGGGTTTCCAGCGTGTGATCCAGCGCGCCATCATGCATGTGCAGAGCACAGGCAGTGGCAAGAAAGAAGTGACTGGCGCCAACGTGCTGGTAGCCATCTTTGGCGAAAAAGATTCTCACGCGGTCTACTATCTCCACCAGCAAGGCGTGACCCGTTTGGATGTTGTGAACTTCATCGCGCATGGCATCAAGAAAACGGACCCGCCCGAAGCTGCCAAATCGAATGAAGCGCCTTCGGATGGCGAAGAGGGCGTTAGCGAGAAGAACGAAAAAGCGTCTCCGCTGGAGCAGTACACGCAGAACCTGAATCAATTGGCCAAAGAGGGCAAGATTGATCCGCTGATCGGTCGTGATTACGAGGTGGAGCGGGTTATTCAAATCCTGTGCCGCCGGCGCAAGAACAATCCCTTGCTGGTTGGTGAAGCTGGTGTGGGCAAGACTGCAATCGCGGAGGGACTGGCATGGCGCATTTCTCAAAATAACGTGCCTGAGATTCTGGCCGACTCGGTGGTGTATTCGCTCGACATGGGCGCCCTCTTGGCTGGTACCAAGTACCGCGGAGACTTTGAACAGCGCTTGAAAGCGGTTCTCAAGTCCTTGAAGGAAAAGCCCAATGCCGTCTTGTTCATCGACGAGATTCACACGCTCATCGGAGCAGGTGCAGCCTCTGGGGGCACCTTGGATGCGTCAAACTTGCTCAAGCCCAGCCTGAGCTCCGGCCAGCTGAAATGCATTGGTGCTACGACATTTACCGAATATCGCGGCATTTTTGAAAAAGACGCTGCGCTGTCACGGCGCTTCCAAAAAGTGGATGTGGTGGAGCCCACCATTGACCAGACGGTTGAGATCCTGAAAGGATTGAAGTCACGCTTTGAAGAGCACCACAACGTCAAATATGCAGTGGCTGCACTTCAGGCCGCAGCAGAGTTGAGTGCCAAGTACATCAACGATCGGCAGCTGCCGGATAAGGCGATTGATGTGATTGATGAGGCGGGTGCTGCACAGCGCATCTTGGCGCCTAGCAAACGCAAAAAGACCATCAGCAAGACCGAGGTGGAGGAAATCGTGGCGAAGATCGCACGCATTCCCCCGGCCAACGTCTCCAACGATGACCGCAGCAAGTTGAAAACGCTGGAGCGCGATCTCAAGAGCGTGGTCTTTGGCCAGGACAAAGCGCTCGATGTGCTCGCCTCTGCGGTCAAAATGGCTCGCTCAGGCTTGGGCAAGGGTGATAAGCCGATCGGCTCTTTCCTGTTCAGCGGCCCCACGGGTGTCGGTAAGACGGAGGCAGCCAAGCAATTGGCTTACATCATGGGCATCGACCTGATTCGCTTCGATATGAGCGAGTACATGGAGCGCCATGCGGTGAGCCGCATGATTGGTGCGCCTCCGGGCTATGTGGGCTTTGACCAAGGCGGGTTGCTGACCGAGGCGATCACCAAGAAGCCCCATGCCGTGTTGTTGTTGGATGAGATCGAAAAAGCGCATCCGGACATCTTCAATGTGCTGTTGCAGGTGATGGACCACGGGTCCTTGACCGACAACAACGGACGCAAGGCCGACTTCCGCAACGTGATCATCATCATGACCACTAACGCCGGCGCCGAGACGATGAACAAGGCCACGATCGGTTTCACCAATCCGCGGGAGGCCGGTGATGAAATGACCGACATCAAGCGTCTGTTCACGCCGGAGTTCCGTAATCGCCTGGATGCCATCGTCGGCTTCAAGGCCTTGGACGAGGTGGTGATCTTGCGGGTGGTTGACAAGTTCCTCCTGCAGCTGGAAACCCAATTGGCCGAGAAGAAGGTCGAAGTGACTTTCACTGACAAGTTGCGCAAGCATCTGGGCAAGAAAGGCTTCGACCCCTTGATGGGCGCCCGACCCATGCAGCGTTTGATCCAAGACACGATTCGTCGTGCACTGGCCGACGAGTTGTTGTTCGGGCGCTTGGTCGACGGTGGTCGCCTGACGGTGGACTTGGACGACAAGGATGAGGTGTCTTTGGATATCCAGCCTATCCCCAAAAAGGAAGGCAAGTCCAAGCCTGAAGAGGCCACGGCAGGCTGATTGAAATGCCTACCAAGCCTGCAACTCCTAAGTGTTGCAGGCCTTCAAGGGCTCAGTTCTTCTCGAACTGGGCCCTTATGCTTTCTACGCGGGCCCGGTTGACTGCGAAGTCCTTGCGTCCGATACGACTAGCCGAGCGGACGTGGATGACCTGTTCTGCAGGGTTCAACCAAAACTCAACGTCGTCTGTGAACTTCAGCGTTGGAGTTGTACTCTGAGCGTACAGGTAATCGCTGGTCTCCGTGACTACCGTCGTCGCTGGCAAAGCGCGGACAATATCGGCTAACTTGCGCAGCGCAGACGCGCCGTCGCCTTGGTAGTGCAGGGGAGGGATATCGGCGTACCCGCGCTGAGGATGTTCGGGGTATAGCCCGGCTTGGCTGCTGACACTATTCGGCGTGTTGGAGGGGGGCTTGAGGCGACCGTTGTGAACGCCGAGGTCACCCGGTGCTTTGCCTTTGAGCATGCCGAACTGTCCTGCGAAGAAGACCACCGCAGGCAGCAGGATCACTACCAGGCCGACGAACCATAAAGTTTTCATGAATGTTCCTTTGGGCGAATGTTGCATGCGGAGATGGTAGGTCAAAGTTTGGAGCGATTGAAGCGTGCGTGACAGCCAGGCGACATTGACAGCAAACAGTTTTTTGATAGGGATGGTGATGAAGTTTTTGAATGTATTGCGCGGACCACTGGTGCTCGCCGTAGCCGCGCTGATCACGGCGTGCTCCACAGCACCTGGCGTGCCGAAAAACAGTGGCTCAAGTGCTCTGGAGTCCGTGCCTCCGCTGGTTGTAACGCCCAAGCCGCCCCCGAAAATCGGTTTGGCCTTGGGTGGGGGCGCTGCGCGTGGCTTTGCCCATGTTGGCGTGATTCAGGTGTTAGAAGAAAACGGGATCAAACCCAATTTGGTGACTGGCACATCCGCCGGTAGTCTGGTTGCGGCGATTTACGCAAGTGGCAAGAATGGAGCCCAGCTGCAGCGTGTAGCGGAGACGATGGAGGAGGCTGCGATTGCCGACTGGACCTTACCCATCTTCAGCCGTGGCATGTTGCGTGGTGATGCCTTGGCGCGCTACGTCAATGCGCAGGTCAGCAGCAAATTGATCGAGGACCTGCCCATGCCCTTGGGCATCGTGGCTACCGATCTCAACACCGGGAATGACGTGTTGTTCCAAAGAGGGGATACCGGTACTGCGGTGCGGGCCTCCAGCGCGGTGCCGGCCGTGTTTCAGCCGGTAAAAATCGCAGGGCGCGAGTATGTCGATGGCGGTCTCGTGTCTCCGGTGCCTGTGGGTGCAGCACGCCGCATGGGGGCTGATTTTGTGATCGCGGTCGATATTTCCAGCCCACCTGAAGGCAGTCTGACTGGGGGCACCCTGGATATCCTGATGCAGACATTCTCGATCATGGGCAAGAGCATCAACCGCTATGAACTCCGGGACGCTGAGGTCGTGGTGCGCCCAGCGTTGCAAGGGATTGGAAGTTCAGATTTCAGTGCCCGCAAACGCTCTATCGAGGCAGGCCGGCAAGCCATGCTGAAGATGATTCCCGAGCTCAAAGCGGCACTTGCCGCCAGAGACAGATAAAAAAAAGGCCCCGTTTTACAACGAGGCCTTGAAGGGATCCCTGAACCTGAAGGTTTCGAAAGGACCCGAGGAGACAAACGGTAGAAACAAGTAAGTTTCTGATGACTAAATTATCTCAGGGTTTTCCCTTGGTAGCTAGTGGTAGGGACAAAAAAACCTAAAT
Source organism: Rhodoferax sp. (assembly GCA_036735785.1). Taxonomy (GTDB): domain Bacteria; phylum Pseudomonadota; class Gammaproteobacteria; order Burkholderiales; family Burkholderiaceae_C; genus Allorhodoferax. Next base: position 8,032 of record DAINNP010000060.1, read on the forward strand.
TGTTTTAGTGCCCCGTGCCCAAATTAGCGCTTTTTCGCAGTCGCAGCCTTGGTGGCGTTGGTTGCAGTAGCAGCCACAGCGTTGAAGTTAGCTTCGGCAACTTCAGTCGCTTGCTTAACTGCTTTTTGCACAGATTCCAGTGCATTGTTGGCAGCAGCCACAGAGCTCTTCATGATGGCGACCACAGATTCGGAACCTGCGGGAGCGTTCTTGGCAGCGCTGTCGACCAGACCAGAAAACTTCTTCTGGGCTTCAGCAGCTTGGGCTTCAGCGTTTTTGGTGAATTCAGCGCCAGTGGAGGTCGCGATGTCATAGAGGTGACGGCTGTAAGCAGCAGTCTTCTCTGCCAAAGGCTGCAGCAGGCCGGATTGCAGGGCCAACAGCTCTTGGGCGTCTTTCACGCTCAACAAAGTTTGTGTGTGGGTAGCGGCTTCGGCCATGGCTGCTTTGGAGGCAGTCAGGTTCAGCTCGACAATCTTTTCCACGCCTTCGAAGGCCTTGGTGGTCAAACCAAACAGGGTTTCGATGTTGGCTTTGTGGGAAGCGATAACTTGTTCAACGGTCAGCATAGAGATCTCCAAGAGTTAAGGTAAAAATCACCATCTGCGCCGTCATCATCTGTCCCTGTGGACGTTATGTTGCAGTGCAGCATGGATCGAATTATAGGCAGCCCCTGTATCAATGCAAGCGCTTTTTGTTGCAGTGCAACAAATTAGGGAATTTTTCCTAAATTAGCGATTGCAGGCCGTTTTTCACAGGCGTGTCATCGACCGCAAGTGGAGCCTTTCAGATAAATCCACTTCGCACACCCCAATATCGTGCGCGACGGCAGCCCGTGTCGCTATCGCTGGCAAAATGGCTCGCATGCAGCAGAACGTGCCCCTGAAGCCCCACGCCGAGCCGCGAAGTGCCTACCGGGTACTGCGCACCATTCCCACCCGCTGGTCCGACAACGATGTCTACGGCCATGTCAACAACGTGGTGTATTACAGCTGGTTCGACACAGCCGTCAACGCTTACCTGATGGAGCAGGGCGTGCTCGACATCCATGCGGGCCACACCATTGGCCTGGTAGTGGAAACCCAGTGCAACTACTTCGCTTCTGTGTCCTTCCCCGAGGTAGTGCAGGCCGGCATTCGGGTTGCCAAACTAGGTACCTCTAGCGTCCGCTACGAGATCGGCATCTTTGGCGAGGGTGAGACCACCGCCGCCAAAGGCCACTTCATCCATGTCTATGTGGATAGGCTCACCCGCAAGCCGGTCCCGCTCCCTGATGCTTTGAGACAACTACTGGAGACCTTGCAATGACCGCAGCTATCGTCGATGACGCCATCCGCTCCCGCATGTCCGCCCGGGCCTTTCTGCCCCAGGCAGTTGCCCGGGAAGATATTGAAGCCATTCTGGACGTAGCCAGCCGGGCCCCTTCCGGTACCAATTGCCAACCTTGGAAGGTCTATGTGCTGCAAGGTGCGAGCCGCGATGCGCTGGTGGACAAAACCTGTGCCGCGCATGACGCCATCCGCGCCAACCCCGAGCTGGCTGCGCAGTACCAGGAGGAATACGACTACTACCCCGCCCAGTGGGTCAGCCCCTATATAGACCGCCGTCGCGAGAACGGTTGGGGGCTCTATGGCTTGTTGGGCATCGGCAAGGCCGACAAGGACAAAATGCACGCGCAGCACCAGCGCAACTTCCGTTTCTTTGATGCGCCGGTGGGCCTGATGTTCACCGTCGACAAGGTCATGGGGCGCGGCTCGTTGGTGGACTACGGCGCGTTTCTGCAGAACATCATGGTGGCCGCGCGGGGCCGTGGTCTCCATACCTGCCCGCAGGCGGCGTGGAACGGCTTCTCCAGCATCATCCTGCCGCACATCGGCGCGGGCGAGGGCGAAATGCTGGTCTGCGGCATGTCGCTCGGTTATGCCGACCCCGATGCGCCGGTCAACACCTTCCACACGCCCCGTGTGCCCGTGGCAGATTTCACCCGCTGGGTGGAGTGATCGTCATTTGAACGAAAACGGCTGCTGGCGCCCTATTAATAAGCGCAAGTAGCTCCTGAATTGATAGCAATTTCCTGGGCGGCCTTTCATGGCAGCCTGAACGCCTCATGATCATCACCAGCCTGCTGGACACCGACCTCTACAAATTCACCATGATGCAAGTGGTGCTGCATCAGTTTCCGGGGGCGCAGGTGGAGTACCGCTTCAAGTGCCGCAACCCGGGCATGGATCTGGCGGCGCATGCGACTGAGATCCGCGAGGAGATCCGTTCCCTGTGCAGCCTTCAGTTCCAGGAGTGTGAGCTGGCTTACCTGCGGTCCATGCGCTTTATTAAGAGCGACTTTGTGGATTTTCTGGGGCTGTTCCGCCTGAACGAAAAGTACATCACCGTCACGCCCCTGGCCAATGGTGAGTTGGACATCAGCATCGTCGGCCCTTGGCTGCACACCATCCTGTTTGAGATCCCGGTGTTGGCCATCGTGAACGAGGTGTACTTCCGCAACACCCAGCGGGTGCCGGACTTTGTGGAAGGGCGCAAGCGCCTGGAAACCAAGATCGAGCAGCTGCGCGCAGAGGGCCTGCAAGACCTGAAGATTGCCGATTACGGCACCCGCCGCCGGTTTTCGCGTGCGTGGCACGACGAGGTGCTGCGCGTACTCAGCGCCAAGCTCGGCACGGTGCAAAGCCCGGGCAACGCTGCGGGCCGCCCCGGCCAGCTGGCGGGTACCAGCAATGTGTTGCTGGCCATGAAGCTGGGGCTCACGCCCTTGGGCACCATGGCCCACGAATACTTGCAGGCCTCGCAGGCCTTGGGCCCG
>DAINNP010000061.1:0-10848 GCA_036735785.1 Rhodoferax sp.
GGCCTGTGCCGCGCAGCCGGCGTGCCCGCGCGCGATGTCTATGGCCTGCGCCTGGCGCCCAGTGCGTTCGGCTACCGCGAGTTGGGTGGCAACTCTGCCAGCCTCAAGGGTGCGCAGCACTGCCGTGCCGAGGTTTACCTCAAAGGCTACGGCTGGGTGGGCATGGACCCCGCCGACGTGGCCAAGGTCATGCGCCAGGAAACCCCGGAGTGGATCAAGTCCGCCAGCAACCCGCTGGTCGCGCCCGTCAACAAGGGCTTGTTTGGCGGCTGGGAAGGTAACTGGATGGCCTACAACATGGCCCACGACGTGGCATTGCCCCAGTCCAGCGGCTCTAAGCTGGGCTTTTTGATGTACCCCACTGCCGAGACAGCCGCTGGCCGCCTCGACTCCTACGCGCCGGACGACTTCAAGTACCAGATCAGCGCCAAAGAGTTGGCGGCTTAACAAGCACTCCGGCCCTCTCGTTTCGCAGCATTGCTTATGACCATACCCCGCGCACTGTTGGAGTTCGGTGATCCGCATCACAGTGGCCAGCCTGCCACCAGATTGGCTTTTGGCGAGCCGCAGCAGGTGCTGGTGGCCCACACCCTGGATGATGTGCGGCCGGTGCTGGAACAAGTGGATGCGCTGAGCCGTGAGGGCCAGTGGTGTGTGGGCTATGTGCGTTATGAGGCCGCGCCGGCTTTTGATGCGGCGCTGCAGGTGCACGCAGCCGAGGGGCCTTTGGTGTGGTTTGGTGTCCATGCGCAGCCCTTGGCTGACGCTGAGGTGGCGCTGCCCACCGCGCCTGAGCCGCACGTGCAGTGGACTCCGCGTATCAGCCGCGAGACCTTTGATGCCAACATGGCGCGCATCCACGCGGCCATTGCCGCGGGGGACTTTTACCAGCTGAACTACACCGCTCAGCTAGAAGCGTCATTTGCATCGGTAGAGGGCAGTGCCTTGGCGTATTTTGCCGCCCTGCGCCGCTCGCAACCGCGGGGTTATGGCGCGTTCATTGACACCGGTGAAGAGCAGGTGCTCTCGGTCTCGCCAGAGCTGTTTTTCGATTGGGACGGCACCCGTATCCTGGGCCGCCCGATGAAGGGCACCGCCGCCCGTGGCGCTAACCCGCAAGAAGACGCAGCCAATGCCGAGCGCTTGCGCAGCACCCCCAAAGAGCAGGCCGAGAACGTGATGATTGTGGACCTGATTCGCAATGACCTTTCTCGCGTGGCAGAACCATTCAGCGTCAAAGTGCCGCGGCTGTTTCATTTGGAGGCGCTGCCCACGGTGTGGCAGATGACTTCAGACGTTGTGGCCACCACCCGGCAAGGCACTCGCCTGTGGGACGTGTTTGAGGCCTTGTTTCCCTGCGGCTCGGTTACCGGTGCACCCAAAGTGCAGGCCATGCGCCAGATCAAGGCGCTGGAGCCGGATGCCCGCGGCGTGTATTGCGGGGCTGTCGGGGTCGTGCGGCCGGGTGGACATGCCACCTTCAATGTGCCTATCCGCACCGTCACGCTGCGTGGCGGGACTGCGCGCTGTGGCATCGGCAGCGGTATTACTTTCGATGCGCAAGCCGAGGGCGAGTGGCAGGAGTGGCGCAGCAAGCGCATGTTTTTGGAGCGCGCCAGCCAGCCCTTTGAGGTGCTGGAGACCTTGGCCCTGCGGGATGGTGTTTTCCAGCACTTGCCTTTGCACTTGCAGCGCATGGCGCAGGCGGCCGCCCATTTTGGCTATTCGTGGGACGAGGCCTTGGCCCAGGAGGCCTTGGCCGCATTGGCGCAAGCCCGCCCGGCTGGTGCATGGCGGGTGCGCCTGCTGCTGCAGCCCAGTGGGCGGTGCACAGCCGAGGCGTTTGCGCTGCCTGATTCCCCGCAGCCGGTCCGCTTGCAACTGGCCGACCGGCCCATGGCCGATGCGCAAGGCGAGTTTGTGCGTTTCAAAACGACGCGCCGCGCGCACTACGATGCCTTCACCCCTGTAGACCCGGCCGTGTTTGACACGGTGCTGTTCAACAGCGCTGGCGAGGTGACCGAGTGCACCCGGGGCAACATCGCCATCAAGCTGGGAGGCCGTTGGGTCACCCCGCCGCTGGCCTGCGGCTTGCTGCCCGGCATCGGCCGGCAAGTCTGGCTGGCCGAGGGCCGCTTGGTCGAGCAAGTGGTGCACACCGCCCAGCTCGCAGAGGCCCAGGGCCTGGCCTTTATCAACAGCCTGCGAGGCTGGCTGGATGCCGAGCTGGTCTAGCCCTTTGCGGTTCCCTGGCAACTGGCTCAGGCGTAGCGGTGCTGCGCTGGCTGCGTTTGTTTGTTTATGGGCTGGATACGCAGCTGCGCAGCCCGGTACTGCGGTGATGGCACCTGCCAAACCGGCCTGGGTCAACGTGCCGCGGATTCAGGGGCATTTGGTAGCAGCCGATGTGGGGCTGGTGATCAACAGCAACGACCCGAATTCGGTCGCGGTGGGCGAGTATTACGCCCGGCAGCGCGGCATCCCACCCGAGCAAGTGCTGCGTGTGGCGCTGCCGGTTCGCCCGACCCTGACTGCGGCAGAGTTCGAGTCGTTCAACGCCCAGGTCAAAGCCGCCATGGGGCCTCAGGTGCAGGCCTTGGCCTTGGCATGGGCCCAACCCTATGCGGTGGAGTGCAACGCGATCACGGCTGCCCTGACTGTGGGGTACCAGCCCGAGTTGTGCAGCCAGACATGTGCCACGAGCCGCCCCTCGGTGCTGTTCAACCACCCCACGGTCCGGCCCTTTACGGACCTTGGGGTGCGGCCCAGCATGTTGCTGGCCGGGCGCACCGTGGCCCAGACCACCGCGCTGATTGATCGCGGTGTGGCCGCCGACCGCCAGTTGGGCAAACGGGGGGTAGCGCCCGCCAGCGTGGTACTGCTGCGCACTACGGATGCGGCGCGCAACGTGCGTGCCGCTTGGTACCCGCCCATGCCGGCGATGGGCCAGCCCGATCCGCTGGTGCCCCTGGGCGCGCAGCTCCGGGTGCAAGACAGCACCGCAGCGAGCCCCGAGCGGGTGGTACTGCTCCAGACCGGCGCAGTCCGGGTAGACAACCCGGCGGCCATCGACTGGGTGCCCGGTGCGCTGGCGGACCATCTGACCTCGTATGGCGGGCAATTGCTCAACACTGGCGGCCAAATGACCGCGCTCGAATGGTTGGAGGCCGGCGCCACTGCGAGCTACGGCAGTGTGAGTGAACCCTGCAACCATTGGCAGAAGTTCCCGCACCCCCAGGTGCTCTTGCTGCACTATGTGCAAGGTGCGACCGCGCTGGAGGCCTATTGGCGCAGCGTGGCATGGCCGGCCCAAGGTGTATTTGTCGGGGAACCTTTGGCCGCACCGTTCGGTCGATAAACCTAATGCAAACACCCGCGCAACCTTCTGCCAAACCCACTGGCCTACAGCCTCCGGCACTGACCGAGTTGATGCGGGCACCTGCGGCCCAGGTCCCGGTCACCGTGGGGCTGATCGTGTTGAACCTGCTGGTGTTTGTGGCACTGGCCGCCGCCGGCGGCGGCTGGTGGCATGCAGGGCGGGGCGTGCAGCTTGATTGGGGGGCAAACTTCGCCCCGGCCACCCAAGACGGCCAGTGGTGGCGTTTGGGCAGCGCCATGTTTATTCACTTTGGCATTTGGCACCTGTTGCTCAACATGTGGGCCTTGTGGGATATCGGCCGCTTGTTGGAGGGTTTGCTCGGGCGCTGGCGGTTTGCCTTGCTCTACCTCGGGGCCGGGGTCTGCGGGAATCTGGTGTCTTTGGTGGTGCAGGGCAACCGGGCGGTGTCTGGCGGGGCATCGGGTGCCGTGTTCGGCCTGTATGGCGCCCTGCTGGTTTTTTTGTGGGTGGAGCGCAAACAAGTGGAGGCCGGGGAATTCCGCTGGCTATTCGGCGGGGCGCTGGGCTTCTCGGTGCTGATGCTGGGCTTGGGTTGGTTCATGCCGGGCATAGACAACGCGGCGCATGGCGGCGGTCTGCTGGCGGGCATGTTGTGGGCAGGGCTGTTGCTGCGGCCCTGGACGGCGAGTAGCCCGGCAGCTGGGTTGCGCCCGGGGCTGTCGGCCACGCTGCTCGTGGTTGCGGTCGTCTTGCTGGGTCTGGTGTTGCCGGAGCCCGCCTACCGCTTTGGCGAGGAGGTCAAAGCGCGCCAGAGCATTCAACGTTTCATTTCTGACGATGAACGCATCCATGAACATTGGAATTCGATATTGAACGATGTGCAGAAAAACAGCGCGTCGTTTGAGTCCATCGCCGGACGGATGGATGCGGAAGTAGTGCAGCCCTATCGCCAGAGCTTTGAGGATTTGATGCGCGCCTCCCCGGAGAGTGCAGCGCCCTCAGCCGCCACGCTGGCCAATTTGCAGGCCTATGCCGCCCAAAAGGCCTCCCAAGCCCAGAAGCAGGTCGATGCCCTGCGCCAAGGCAACAAGCCGGAGCTGCCGGCTACAGAGCCCCCCAGCGAGACACGTTAAATCTCAATACTCTTGAGGCGCTTCTGCCAAAGGCAACAGGGTGCGCCGGCTGTCAAATTTGCGGGGTGCGCCGCTCAGCGGATCGGTGAACTCCAGGGTGCGGGCCAGTAACTGCAAGGGGCGCCGGAAATCGTTGGCGCCCTCGGGCGTGAGGACGGGGTAGATGCCATCAAACAGCAGGGGCAAGCCCAAGGCGTGCATATGCACCCGCAGCTGGTGGCGCTGCCCGGTCAGCGGCTGCAAGCGGTAGCGGGCCCAGGCACCTGCCACTTCCAGCGGCGCAATGTCGGTGATGGCGTTGACCTCGCCCGGCACCTCGGCCTGCTGCATGAAGTGAACGGCGTCACCGATGCGGCTTTCGCGGTGCAGCGGCCAGGGCAGGTCGGGGTTCCAGGGGGCGACGCATTCGTAGGTCTTGTGCACCAGCCGGTCGCGGAACAGGGCTTGGTAGGCATTGCGGCTGGCCGCTTGGACCGAGAACATCACCAGCCCGGCTGTGTCTTTGTCGATCCGGTGGATGGGTGAAAGTTCGGGCAGGTCTAGACGTTGCTGCAAACGGGCCAACAGGGTTTCACGCACATGTTTGCCACTGGGGACCACCGGTAAAAAATGCGGTTTGTCGACCACCAGCAAATGCGCGTCCTGCCAGATCACCTCTTCCTGAAACGGGATGACGGGCTCGTCCGGCACCTCGCGGTAGTAGTAGAGGCGGCGGCCCGGGGTAGCGGTATCGCTGGCAGACGCGGTTCTGCCGTCTCCGTCGGTGATATCGCCCGCATCCAGGCGCTGACGCCACACCGCTTCCGGTACAGCTGGAAAGCGGTGGGTCAAAAAAGCCAGCAGGCCGGGCCAGGGGCCACCTGCCACCACCACACTACTCGGCCGCACACCGTGCCGGGCCGCGGGAGCCAAAGGCCGTGCGCGGGCCATGGGGCGGATTGGGCTTAGATGCGCTCGAACACGACGTCCCACACGCCGTGGCCGAGCTTGATGCCACGGTTCTCGAACTTGGTGAGGGGGCGGTAGTGCGGCTTGGGCGAGTAGCCTGCCAACTCAGGGTGCGTGGGCAGGGCGCGGTTTTTGAGTTTGGGCTCAGCGCTCAACACTTCCAGAATCTGCTGGGCATAGGGCTCCCAGTCGGTGGCGGCGTGCAGGTAACCGCCGGGCTTCAGGCGGGCCGCCAGCTTGGCGATCAGTGGGCTTTGGATCAAGCGGCGCTTGTTGTGTTTGGTTTTGTGCCAAGGGTCGGGGAAGAAGATGTGCACGCCGTCGAGGCAGGCCAGCGGCAGCATATGGTCAATCACCTCCACCGCATCGTGGTTGCAGATGCGGATGTTGGGGATGTTGTTTTCACCGATGCGCTTGAGCAAAGCGCCGACCCCGGGTTCGTGCACTTCGCAGCACAAGAAGTTGGTACCTGGCAGGGTGAGTGCAATTTGTGCGGTGGCCTCGCCCATGCCGAAGCCAATTTCCAGCACGACCGGACGCTGGGCGTCTGATGGGGCTCCAGCGCCCGCTGCACCTTCAAAAGTTGCTCCGAAATTGAGAGCAGAAGGCTGGTAGGGAACCAGAAACTGTGGGCCCAGTTCCGCCATGGCGCGCTCTTGTCCGCTGCCCATGCGGCCTGCGCGCTTCACAAAGCTCTTGATGGTGCGCATGAAGGGCTTGGCAGCGTCGTCAGTGCGGGTAAGGGTTTCGGCCGATTCGGGCTGGGGGGATTGAGGGTTCGTCATGGCGGCAAGAGCACGTAAGCAGGGCCTGCATTGTAGGCAGTCACACGATCTGGAAGCCATTCGAAACTATCAAATGGAGTGCGAACCGCTTTTTCGGTGGGTGGGGTGTGGATTCTTGATCGCTTGAGATGACAAATGTTATTGTCATCACGTCGGAGCTGGTGTGTCAGATGTCGCGCCGTAACGACTGCGCCACTCGGCAGTCCAGGCAGTGAATGCACTGGCTCTGTCACCCGCTGCCGCAGACAAGCCCAGCGCAGCGGCGGCACTGGCCAGGGTCGTATCCGGGTCGCTCAGGTCGAGGGCTGCAGCGCCGTTTTGTTTGCTGAGTTTTTCCCCATTGGGGCCCAGTACCAAAGGGGTGTGCAGGTAGCGCACCGCAGGCAGCCCCAAGGCCACTTGCAGTGCGATCTGGCGCACGGTGTTGTCCGCCAGGTCTTCGCCGCGCACGATGTGGGTGATGCCCTGGTCGGCATCGTCCACCACCACCGCCAGTTGGTAGGCCCACAAGCCGTCTGCCCGCAACAGCACGAAGTCGCCCACCTCGCGGGCAAGGTCTTGCTGCTGCTCACCGAGGCGCCGGTCATGCCATGTCCATAGACCCTCATCATTCATATTTGCTATGAAATCAGGAGCTAATGGCGCAGGTGATATGTGCGCTAGAGGGCTTTTTGGCTTGAAACTATGAGCGTCGGTGCGCAGGCGCCACGCACGGCCCTCGCGCCCCTGCAAACCGTGCCGGCAGGTGCCGGGGTAGACCAGTTCGCCGTTCCGCGCCTTGCCCGCACCCATTTGCGCCAGTGCTTGTGCAATGTCTTTGCGGGAGCAGGCGCAGGGGTAGGCATCTCCAGCTGCGATCAGTGTGTCGAGCACCACCCGGTAGAGATTATTCCGCTGGCTTTGCCAGACCGGAGGCTCGTCGGGCACCAGGCCCACGCTGGCGAGTTGATGCAGGATGAACTCCCCCCCTCCTGCTATGCAGCGCGGGGTGTCGACATCTTCAATGCGAACCAACCACTGCCCGCCATGGGCACGGGCATCCAGCCAGCTGGCCAGCGCAGCAAGCAAAGAGCCCGCATGCAGCGGGCCCGTGGGAGAGGGGGCAAAGCGGCCCCGGTATGTGGCCCCCACGCTCTTCGGCCCGGCGGCGCTCAATCGGCTCGAGTTAGGCAACTTTCAGCGCGAGTTCCAGGCCCGACACAAACGCGTCTTCCACCCGGTGGCCGATGCACCAGTCGCCGCACAGGCCGATGCCGGCTTTGCTGTCCCACAAAAAGTGTTCGCCCAATGGGGCCTCGGTTTTGGCATACAGCCAGCGGTGTACTTGGGCGTGGGCGGGTTCTGCGCGAATGCCGGTGATCTCGGCAAAAGCCTTGATCAATTTGGCCTGAATACGGTCAGGCGTGTCATTCAAATGCTCTTGCGACCAGGCTGCACTGGCTTGCACTGTCCAGCGTTCGACCTTGCCGCGGCCGGGCTTGCTCGATTCGCGCGACAACCAAGCCACCCGGTGGTGGGTGCTGCGGGCGGCGTTCCACTGCGGGCCCAAGGTGGTGAGGCCGGGCTGCACCGCTTGGGGGTAGGCCAGCATCAGGGTCCAGCAGGGGGCGACAGAGACTTTGGAGGTTTTCTTGGCCAGCGCTGCGCCCTTGGGGGTGGTGGCCAGCAGCTCTTGTGCTTGGGGATGGGGGATGGCGAGCACTACCTCGTCAAAGCCGCCATAGACGTGGCTGCTGCCCGCGTCACCCGAGGTGCGCAGCTGCCATTTCTTTTTGTGCAGGGCGTCTTGTTCGAGCGCGGTCACGCGGGTGTTGACCAGCAACTGCCCGGCATCCGCCAGGGGCTGTGCCCACGCGCGCACCAGCGCGTTCATGCCGGGGGCGGGCACCCAGTGCGCATCGCGCCCGGGCAGGGCGGCGGCGGCCACACGGCCATGGGAGTCGAGCACGCGGACTGCGTTCGCGCTCCAGGGGCGGCACAGGCCGGGCGTGGTTTGCAGGGCTTGGGTGAAACGGGTGTCGCGCACCGTGAAGTACTGGGCCCCATGGTCAAACGTGCCGAAGGCGCTTTCGCGGGTGGACATGCGGCCACCGGGCCCGCGGCTTTTCTCGAAAACGGTGACCTTGTGGCCGGCCTGTACCAGGGTGCGTGCGCAGGTGATGGCGGCCATGCCACCCCCCACGATGGCAATGTGTCGGGATGTTGTCATGGGCACAGTCTCCGTTGGTTGTAATAGCCTCTTTATACACGCTGGCCACGGGGCGTAAATCGTTTAACTGCTGCGATGCTCATCCAGCAAGGCACTGCGGGTGGTCTCACTTTCGAGTTGGCTGAGCCACCATTGCAAGGCCCTGCCTTGGTTGATGGTTTTGGTTTGCCGCCAGGCGTAGTGCAGCGGCACATTGCGTTGGGGGCGCTCGGTTTTCTTCACGACCAAGCGGCCGGTTTGTATGTAGGCGTCTGCCATGCAGCGGGGCAGGTTGCCGCCGCCCAGGCCGCGCAATTGGGCGTCGAGCTTGGCGTGCATGGTGGGTACGGTGAACACATCCTGCCCGCTGAGCAGGCCAAAGGTTTGGCCTGCGCCGCGTTGCACCGAGTCGGCTACGGCGACCGCCCGGTGTTTTTGAATCAGCTCATCACTCAGCGGCTCCGGGGCTTGTGCGAGCGGGTGGTGCGGGGCGACCGCATAGACAAAGCTGATCGACCCCATGGGCTTGCTGTGCACACCGGCGGTGCGCGCCGAGTCCGCCCCGACGCCTATGGCCAGATCGGCCTGACCGGTGGTGAGTGCCTCCAGCGTGCCGGAGAGCGTCTCTTCGCGCAGGCGGATACGGGTGGGCGGGGATTGGCTGAAAAAGTTGTCACACATCTCCATCATGATCGGCTTGGAGATCACGGTGTCGATCGCAATCGTGAGTTGCGGCTCCCAGCCGGTGGCAACCCGCTTGACCCGGTTGGCCACGGCGTCAATTTCTTCCAGCAGGCGTGCACCTTCGCGCAGCAACTCTGCTCCGGCAGCGGTGAGCTTGGCCTGGCGGGAGCTGCGGTCGTACAGCAGCACGTCCAACGCGTCTTCGATTTGGCGCACCCGGTAGGTCAGGGCGCTGGGCACCATGCCCATGTCCCGCGCGGCGGCGGCAAAGCTGCCGGCCTCGGCAATGGTCTGCAGCATGGAGAGGGCATCAGGGGTGAGGAAGTCGCGTGCCGTTTGCATGATCGATACCCTTAAGTTGAGTTTTTTTGAATGATGCCATCAAACGGTATGGATGGAAAAGGCCTGGTCGAGGCCTAAAGTTCAAGCCATACGAAACCAGAGGCACTTCACATGTTGACCGTACGCAAATCGCAGGACAGAGGCTACGCTGACCACGGCTGGCTCAAGTCTTTCCACAGCTTTTCGTTCGCCGGGTACTACGACCCCGCGCACATGGGGTGGGGCAATCTGCGGGTGATCAATGAAGACCGCATCGCGCCCGGCACCGGCTTCGGCACCCATGGTCACCGCGATATGGAGATCATCAGCTATGTCATGTCGGGCAACTTGGCGCACAAAGACAGCATGGGCAACATCAAGGGCATTCCACCCGGTGATGTGCAACGCATGAGTGCCGGCACCGGTGTGACGCACAGCGAGTTCAACCACGCGCCGAATGACACCACCCATTTCTTCCAGATCTGGATCGAGCCCAATGTGACCGGCATTCCCCCGAGCTACGAGCAAAAAACCTTTGCTGCAGCGGACAAGCAGGGCCTGCTCAAGTTGGTGGCCTCGCCTGACGGGGCTGAGGGCAGTGTGCTGATCCATGCGGACGCCAAGTTGTACAGCGGTTTGCTGGACGGGGCAGAAACGGCAACCTTGGTGCTGGACCCTGCCCGCAAAGGCTATGTGCAGGTGCTGCGCGGCTCGGTGTCGGTGAATGGCACGCCCTTGCAGACGGGTGATGCCGCCTTGCTGAGTGCTGAAAGCAGCTTGGTGCTGGACGCAGCGCAGGATGCAGAAGTGCTGGTTTTCGATCTGGAAGCCTGATTTTTTTCGGGTGTCCGCAGGGTGCGGATGCCTTTCTTTGAGTCTTTTTACTTAGGAGTTAACAAAATGGCAAAAGTAGCAGTTGTATTCCATTCCGGTTACGGTCACACCCAGCGCGTGGCGCAATTCGTGGCTGAAGGCGCGAGCGCCGAGCTGATCACCATCGACGCCAATGGCGACATCACCGATGCCCAGTGGGCCACTCTGGATGCCGCTGACGCGGTGATCTTCGGCTCCCCCACGTACATGGGCATGGCCTCTTGGCAGTTCAAGAAGTTTGCCGATGCATCCAGCAAGCGTTGGTTCACCACCGCCTGGAAAGACAAGGTTGCAGGCGGCTTCACGATTTCTGCCAGCCCTAGCGGCGACAAGCTGTCCACTATCCAGTACTTCATCACCCTGTCTCAGCAGCACGGCATGATCTGGGTCGGCCAGCCTGCCATGAACGACGGCACCATCAACCGCATCGGTTCCAACTCCGGCGTGATGGCCCAAGTCGGCCCCACCAGCCCAGCGGAAGACATCCCCCAAGGCGACTTGGACACCGCCAAAGCCTACGGCGCACGCGTGGCATCCATTGCTGCCAAGCTGAAGGCATAAAGCCGCTTGCAGGCC
>DAINNP010000062.1:0-5532 GCA_036735785.1 Rhodoferax sp.
GGCCTGGACGGAAAAATCTGGCTGGGTTTTGCCAAGCCCCGCAACGCCACCATCGACAACTTGTGGGCCATGCCATGGCTGCGCAGCCTCACTATGCGCTTGCCGCGCGTGCTGTGGCCCATCCCCAAGGCCTACGGCCATGTGATCGCCTTCACCGAAGACGGCAAAGTGGTGGCCGACCTGCAAGACCCGAGCGGCAGCTACCCCGAAACCACGGCGATTACCGAAACCAAAGACCGCCTGTATGTGCAAAGCCTGCACGCCCACGGGCTGGGCTGGCTGCCCAAGTAAAGCACTTACTGCACCAGCCCGGCCGCCACCGCCGGCGGCTCGCGTTTGGCCGTGACTGCGCTGCCGGCCGCCGCACCCATGATGAACACAATCGCCCACCACTGCTGGGCGCTGAGTTGCTCATGGAGCAACATCAGGCCTAACAAGGCCGCCACCGCCGGCTCCATGCTGGTCATGATGCCGAAGGCCTCTTGCGGCAGGCGCTTGAGGGCCACCATCTCCAGCGAGATAGGTATGGCGCTGGAGATCGCGGCCACCACCAGCCCGATCCATAAAACGTGTGGATCCAGCAGGGCCGCACCCGCGTGCCAGACTCCGAAGGGCACCACGGTGATAGCGGCCACCGTGAGCCCCAGCGCCACCGAGTGGCCTGCATGCAAGTGGCCCACGCGCTTGCCGAACACGATGTAAGCGCCCCAAAACGCGGCGGCCGCTAAGGCATAGAGCACACCGGTCACATCCAGCGACTGCACGTTGCCGCCGAAGGGCAGTAATAGGCCCAGCCCCGCAATCGCCAGCGCCAGCCATACAAAGTCCACCGGCTTGCGCGATGAATACAGCGCCACCGCCAAGGGCCCCGAAAACTCAATCGCCACCGCAATGCCAAACGGAATCGTGCGCAGCGACATGTAAAACAACAAGTTCATCAGCCCCAGTGCCACGCCGTAACGCAGCAGTGACATGCGGTCAGCCGGTGCCAGCGCCCAGCGCCAGGGCCGCCAGATAAGCAAAAGCAGCAGGGCCGAAAAGCCCACGCGCAAGGCGGTGGTGCCCAGGGATCCAACCACGGGAAACAGCTGTTTGGCGATCGACGTGCCCAGCCCCAAGGCGGTGACAGAACCCAAAACCGCCAACAAAGGCAGCACATGATGAAAGCGGTGTGAAGACATGCCTTGACGATAACCGCTGCAACTCGGGTATAAACCCGTCTCCCAAATTCAATACCAAGGCCCGCGCCATGACTGCCCTGCTCGACTGCATCGAACTCGAATCCGCCCCCAACCCTACGGCCGCCGTCATCTGGATGCACGGGCTGGGCGCCACCAGCGATGACTTTGCAGGCCTGGTGCCCGAGCTGGACTTGGACGGCTGCCAGCCTATCCGCTTTGTGTTTCCGCAGGCGCCCAGCATCCCGATCACCATCAACGGGGGCTACGTGATGCCCGGCTGGTACGACCTGTACGGCATGGACCTGGTAAGCAAGCAGGACGCGGCGGGCATCCAGCGCTCTGAGGCAGCAATTGCGGCCCTGGTGGAGCGCGAAGTGGCCCGTGGCATCGCGGCCGATCACATCGTGTTGGCGGGCTTTAGCCAGGGATGCGCCATGGCCCTGCACACCGCGCTGCGCCTGCCGCACAAAATTGCGGGCGTCATGGCCCTGTCCGGCTACTTGCCGCTGGCAGACCGCTTTGCCACCGAGCGCAACGCCGCCAACGCGACCACCCCCATCTTCATGGCCCACGGCACCCAAGACCCGGTGGTGATCTTGAAGCGCGGCGAAGACTCGCGCGACGCGCTGGCCGCATTGGGCCACCCGGTGCAGTGGCACACCTACCCCATGCCGCACAGCGTGCACCCGCGCGAGATTGCTGACATTGCCGCCTTTTTGAAGCAGGTGCTGCCCGCGTGATGGAGACTGCTCGCCCCCTCGTGCTGGGCATTGACTTCGGCACCTCGAATTCCGCCTGTGCACTGATTGACGCGCAAGGCGCCTTGCAGGTCATCCCGCTGGATGGCGACAAGGCTGAAATGCCCACCGCCTTGTTTTTTGCCAGCGAAACCCACAGCGTGCTCTTTGGCGCCGAAGCCATGCAGGCCTACCTGAATGGCACAGAGGGGCGCTTGCTGCGCTCGCTCAAAAGCCTGATGGGTAGCCGCCTGATGGACGAGTACACCGCCGTGGGCGACAAAAGCATCCGCTTTTTTGACATCGTGGTGCTGTTCTTCAAAGAGCTCAAGCGCCGCTGCGAAGCCCATGTGGGCCAGCCCCTGACCCACGCCATGCTGGGCCGCCCGGTGCACTTTGTGGACGACGACGCCGAGCGCGACCAGTTGGCGCAAGAGACGCTGGGCCGCGCCGCGACAGAGGCCGGCTTCACCCACATTGCCTACCAGCTCGAACCGATTGCCGCCGCGCTGGACTACGAGCAGCGCGTAGCCAAAGAAACCACGGCACTGGTGGTCGACATTGGCGGCGGCACCTCCGACTTCACCGTCATTCGCCTCAACCCCGAGCGCAGCGCGCAGGGCGACCGCACTACAGACATTCTGGCCACCACCGGCGTGCACATCGGCGGCACCGACTTTGACCGCTTGCTGGACCTGACCACAGTGATGCCCCACTTGGGCTACAAGCACGTGGGCACCGGCGGACGCATTGTGCCCAGCAGCGTGTTTTTTGACCTGAGCACCTGGCACCTGATCCACCAGGCCTACACCCGCAAGTCCATGCACTTTGCCAAAGAGCTGTGGACCGACTACACCGACCAGGCCCTGCACCGCCGCCTGATGGACGCGCTGGAAGAGCAACACGGCCACCGCATGCTGGCTAGCGTGGAAGCGGCCAAAATTGCCTGCTCTATTAGCGGTGACAGCGCGGTGGTGAACCTCGACTTTCTGGACCGGAGCCTGGCCCCCACGGTGGACGCGGTGAACATGGAAGCCGCCCTGCACGCCTCGCTGGCGCAGGTAGTGCAGTGCGCCCAAGACTGCGTGGCCGCCGCCGGCTTGCAGGCCGTGGACGCGGTGTACCTGACCGGCGGCTCGTCCGCACTGCGCACACTCATTGAAGCGCTGCGCCAAGCCATGCCTGAAGCCACGCTGGTGGAAGGCAACCGCTTTGGCGGTGTAGCCGCCGGGCTGGCGTGGGCGGGTGCGGTTCACCCGTATTGATGCACGGCCGCCTCAGCGCGCGATTGCTATATTTTTAATAGCTACTCGCGCATTCATCATTAGGGCTAGAGGCACTTTTTACTCAATGTTGACATCGCTGTGGTAGCCCGCATCGGTGGTGACCCATGTTTGCGGTGGCGTGGGTTTAGTTCAGCGCCTCAGTGGGGCCAAAGAACTCAAAGTGGCGCCGCTCAGTGGGGAGTCCGTGGTCGGCCAGCGCCCGGTTGATGCACTGCATGAAGGGCTTGGGGCCGAGAAAGTAGGCATCGGCGTCTGCCGGCACCCATTGCTGGATGTGCGCTAGGCTGGGGCGGCCGGAAGCAACGCCTTCGGTGGCACCCTCCTCATAGGCCAGATGCAGCTTGAAGCGCGGGTACTTGCGCGCCCAGGCAGCGAGTGTTTCTTTGAACGCTTGCACTTCGGGGTTGCGTGCGTAGTGAATAAACACAACATCCCGCTCGCCTTGCTCCAAGGCCGTTTCTGCCATGGCCAGGGTGGGGGTGATGCCCACGCCGCCGCTGATCAGGGCCAGCGGTGCGGTGCCGGCCCCCAGCACAAACTCGCCCGCGGGTGGAAACACATCGAGCACCGCGCCTACCTCGACCTGGCTATGCAGGTAGTGGGACACCACGCCATTGGGTTCGCGCTTGACGCTGATGCGCAGGGTGCGGCCATCTGCCTTTTGAGAGAGCGAGTAGTTGCGACGCACTTCCTGGCCATTGATGAGCAACTTGAGGCCCAGGTACTGGCCGGGCTGGTAGTTCAGCACCGCGCCACCATCGACCGGGGCGAGCACGAAAGAAGTGATTTCTGTGCTTTCCACCTTCTTCTCGATCACCGCAAACTGCCGCGCACCGCGCCAGCCGCCGGGCGCAGCGGCGTTTTGGGCGTATTGCGCACTCTCTGCGCCGATCAAGATGTTGGCGAGTTGCCAGTAGGCGGCGCCCCAGGCCTCGATCACCGCATCGGTGGCAATGGCTTCGCCCAGCACCTCGCGGATGGCCCGCAGCAAGCAGGTGCCCACCATGGGGTAGTGCTCCGGCAGGATTTGCAGCGACACATGTTTCTGGATGATTTGCGCGGGCAGTTGGCCTAAAGCGCCCAGGTTGTCGATGTGGCGTGCGTATTTCAGCACCGCATTGGCCAAGGCGCGGGCTTGGGTGCCTTGTTGCTGGTGCGTCTGATTGAACAGGGCGCGGACTTCCGGGTACTCGCTCATCAAGACTTGGTAAAAGTGGGTGGTCAGCGCCTCGCCGCCTGTCTCCAGCAGCGGGACGGTGGCTTTGATGATGGCGGTATGTTCAGTGCTCAGCATGTGCTTTCTTTCTTGTGGATGTTCGGGGTTTGGTGGGGGCTGATCAAGGGCGGCGCGGGTCGTGGTCATAGAACTCGATACAGACCTTGACGACACCCACCGGCTCCACAAAATGCGGGCTCAGCGGCGTCACATAGCCCGGCGTCTGCGCATCGAGAAGCTCGATGTTTCGGGTGTCCAGGTGGGTCAGTCGGAGGCTGCCTTCCTTCACGCGGATCACGCCCCACACGTCTTTGGCCGTGTTGTGTTCTTTCTGGAGCGCAGCGGGCAAGTTGTCTTCGGTGAAATCCACCGTCACGCGGTAGGGGCCGGCCTCTGGGGGCGTCAGCTCTGTGGTGCTGGCGTGCCATGGGTAGGGCGACGGGTTGCTTGCAGGGCTTGCACCGCCGAGCTCTGCGGCCAGGCTGTGGTTCACGTCGCGGTGGTGGGCTTCATCGGCGCGCACCGCCAGCACCACATCGCGCAAGGTGGCCGACGGGGGCAAGCCCCAGTACTGGCGGGCAATCGCCGGTGCCGGGACATTGGCCACCCGGCCCGCATCAATCTCGGCCAGATACAGCGTGTAGCTGACCACCGCTTCCTCCTCAAAGTAGCCTACCAAGCGATGCGCTGTGCGGGCGCTGATGAGGTATAGCAGCGAAAAGCCGAGGTAAAACACCCACTGCACGGTCAGGATCACCACGCGTTCGAACAAGGTGGGTTGCGCCACTTCGATGAAGGTCATCAAGTGCATGCGCTCGTTCTCGGCCTCTTCCATCAGAGTGCGGATCCAACCTTTGTCGTTCTCCATGCGGCGCAGGCAACGCAGGTGGGTGAGCGTGGCGCCGACCATGCCGGGCACGGCGGCCACGGTTTCCAGAACGATGGCGCGGTGTCCATAGCGCTTGGCAAAAAAGGTATCGGCACACCAACGCAGCAACTTGGTCACCGCCAGTGCAAAACGGTCGGAGGCAGCACCGGGCGCATGGTGAACAGACAGATCAATCGGGGGCGTAGAGAACGACATGGGGGCTCCGGGGTGAAGATGGGTTTTG
>DAINNP010000062.1:5632-10810 GCA_036735785.1 Rhodoferax sp.
AACACCGGGCCCAGCGACTCGTCTTCCCGAACGCGGGCATAAAAAGTCGCAATCAAGGTCGAAATGCCGGCCTCGTCCAGAGCGAGTGGCGGGTGTGTTTCAGCAATGAGCATCACAAGTCTCGTTAAATGGTGTATCTTGGATGCCAGTTTATCGAGGAATCAATAAACATGCAAATGAAATACCTATTTAATTGGAGGCTTCCTTGCGCCTGACCCAGTTTTCTGACTTCGCCGTCCGCGTCATGCTCTACCTCGCTGCCCACACAGAGCGGCTGTGTTCCGTGGGGGAGATCGCGGGTGCCTATGAGATCTCTGACAACCACTTGATGAAGGTGGTCAGCAAGCTAGCGGCCGAGGGCTATATCGAATCTGTCCGGGGCCGTAACGGGGGCATCCGGCTGGGCCGCCCTGCCACCGAGATCAACATTGGCAAACTCATTCGCTACACCGAGGGGCACATCGACCTGGTGGGCTGCGCGCAATGCAAACTCAACGGGGTTTGCAAACTACCCGGCCCGCTGGACCTGGCGCTCGCCGCGTTCTTCGGCGTGCTGGAGCGCTACTCGTTGGCCGACGTACTGGGCACACAAGACGGCATACGCATGCTGCGGCAACTCTCCTCGCTGTCGCGCGGAGAGGCCCTGACGCCGGTAGACCCGACGGCGGACTGAGCCATTCACGGGTACGCTCATCCCGCTTTGATTTGCTATTTATTTGATAGCTACTAGCGCAACTTCTACGTGCGCTAGCGGCACTTTTTACCTATAAGCAGGCTTATCAAAGATCAAGCCGCAGCTTGCTCACCAGCCGTTCAAAGCGCGCACTCGGCAGCGCTAACAAAGACTCACGCGCAACCCAGCGTACGCCCTGCACTTCTTCCCATTGCGGGCTCAAAGGCGCGGTGGCATCGCCTCGGAACAGGTACAAAAAGTCATGGTGCAGATGCGCGCCCTCGCCTTTGGCGGGGTTGGCGGGGTTGGCGGGAATCGCATGGCTGTCAATATCTATCAGCGGCGGATCAAGGGCTTGATCCTGAGCTCCGCACACCTGAACGCCCGTCTCTTCCTCCACCTCCCGCGCAGCAGAAACGTCCAAGCGGTCCAGCCCTTCGTGGTGGCCGCCGGGCTGTAGCCAGCGGTTCAGGGTGCGGTGGTGGATGAGCAGTACCTTGTCGGCCGCCCTGTCATAAACCAAGCCGCTGGTGGTGATATGGCCTTGCATGTTGGCCCGTGAAAACGGGTCTGCGGACGTGTCGGCCAGTTGCGCGGCAATGGCTTGCAGGCCGGTGGCCTCAGCGGGACATTGCTCGCCATACTTTTGCAGCTCAGCGAGGGCGTGCGCCCGGAGGTCGGACGGGCTGGCGAAGGATTCAAGAGGCATGTTGTTCTCCCATCGCAGCCTGCAGCATCTCAATAAACACGCGCGTTTTGGGCGGCATGAGTTTGCGACCGGGGAAGACGGCTGAGACAGGCATTTGCGGAAAACACCACTCGGGCAACACCCGCACCAGTGCGTGGCGGCGCAGATCGGCTTGGGTAAATACATCGGGCACTGCGCCTATGCCGGTGCCTGCCAGCACCAGGCGCAACAACAGGTCCGGCGCGTTGGCCGCAAAGCGGCCGGGGGGTAGCGCAGTCCATGCCTGCTCGCCATTCACCAAGCGCCAGGGCTTGGGCTCGCCGTTGCCGCCCAGCAAGCGCACCGCCTGGTGCTGAAGCAGGTCTTGTGGTGTTTGCGGTGTGCCATGCTCAGCCAGGTATTGGGGCGAGGCGTACAGCCCGGTGGACATGAGGCTCAGGCGCCGCGCAGCCAGCAGGCTGTCGTCCGGCAAAGCACCGATGCGCACGGCCACGTCAAAGCCTTCACTGAGCAGGTCCACCCGGCGGGCAGACAGGTCCAGCTCCAGCGAGATGCAGGGGTACAGGGCCACAAACGCACCCAGCATGTCGGCCAGCAACAAGTGGGCAATGTCTGCCGGCATGGAGACGCGCAGTCGCCCGGTGGGCGTGGCCTGGCGGCGCTCGCTCAGGGCGGCTACAGCCTCGACCTCCAGCACTACCTGTTTGGCGTGCTCGAGCAGTTGCTGGCCGAACTCGGTCAGCGTCTGGCGGCGGGTGGTGCGCAGCAGCAGGCGCTCGCCCAAGCGCTGCTCGAGGGCTGCGAGCCGGCGCGACACGCTGGACTTGGGCAGCCCCACCTTGTCGGCCGCACGGCTGAAGCTGCCCAACTCCGCCACGCGGGCAAAGATGAGCAGGTCGCTAGGGTCGATGGCGGTAGTCTGGAGTGCGCTTGATTGTTCCATAGTGACAACAATCATATCCATTTCAAGGGATTCTCAGGCTGATTGATGAGGAATACAGTTCACCCATCGCAAACAACTTCCCCCTTGAAAGGAAACCACCATGTCCTCTAGCAACACCTCCACTACTGCCCAAAACGCACTCAACCTCGCAGGCCGCGTGCTGTTGGCCTCCCTGTTTCTGCCCGCTGGGATCAGCAAGCTCACCGACTTTGCAGGCACCGTGGGTTACATCGCATCCGTCGGTTTGCCCCTGCCCGCAGTCGGCGCTGTGCTCGCGCTGGTGGTCGAAATCGCGGGTGGCCTGGCGCTGATCGCCGGCTTCGGCACCCGCATCGCTGCGCTTGTGTTGGCAGCGTTTACGCTGGTGGCGAGCTTCTTCTTCCACGCATTCTGGGCTGTGCCTGCTGACCAGGCCCTCATGGTGCAACTGCTGTTCTTCAAGAATGTGGCAGTGGTCGGTGGCTTGTTGGCCTTGGCTGCCAACGGCGCCGGTGGCTGGAGCCTGGACGCCCGCCGCGCTTGAGGAGCCCGCAGCCATGACCGTTCAACAATCACGCACCATTGAGCGCCTGATGGCCGGACAAGCCACGTCGGACGGCGCAGGCGTCAAACTCACCCGGGTGCTGACCCAGAACCTGCAACACCGCCTGGACCCTTTCTTGATGCTGGACGCCTTTGGCAGCGACAACCCGGACGACTACATTGCCGGCTTCCCCGAGCATCCGCACCGCGGGTTTGAGACTGTGTCCTACATGCTGAACGGCCGCATGCGCCATCGCGACAGCGCGGGCCACGAAGGCCTTGTCACAGACGGTGGTGTGCAGTGGATGACTGCCGCGCGCGGCGTGATCCACTCCGAAATCCCGCAGCAAACCGAAGGCCGAATGGAAGGCTTTCAGCTCTGGCTGAACCTGCACAGCAGCGAGAAAATGGGCGCCCCCTGGTACCGCGACATACAGGCGACCGACCTGCCCAAAGTCTCTACCGCCGAGGGTGTGCAACTGACGGTGATTGCCGGTGAAAGCCATGGCACCGCAGGCGCTGTGCAGCGCGAGAAAACCCAAGCGCTGTACCTCGATGTGCACATGCCTGCCGGCAGCACCTTCAGCCAACCGCTACCCGCCACACACAACGCGTTCATTTATGTGTACCGCGGTGAAGTGCAGGTGGGCGACAAGGCGGTGCCCGCCCAGCGCATGGCCATCTTCCGCAACGATGCGGCCAGCGATGGAGTAACCATCACCGCCAGCGCGGACGCCAGGTTCCTGCTGATTGCCGGCAAGCCGCTCAAAGAGCCCATCGTGCAATACGGCCCCTTTGTGATGAACTCGCAGCAAGAGATTTATCAGGCGCTAAGCGATTTCAGGGATGGGGTTTTGAGCGAGCCGTCAGCCGCCTGAATGCCGCCTTGCCCTAAGCTCGGGGCATGACCGACCCCAAAACCCCCACCGCCACGCGCCCTATGGTCAACCTCGCCCTGCAGGGCGGGGGCTCGCACGGGGCATTCACCTGGGGGGTGTTGGACGCCCTGCTCGAAGACGGCCGGCTGGACTTTGAGGGCATCAGCGGCACCAGTGCCGGCGCCATGAATGCGGTGGCGCTGGCCCACGGCTTTGCGCAGGCCGAGGGTAAATCGCGCAAGGTGGCCAGAGACAGCGCCCAACAGTCGCTGGCAGATTTTTGGGAAGGTGTGGTCAGCATGGGCGCGCTCAGCAGCTCGCTGGCAGGCGCCCACAAGGTGCCGTTTGACTTGCTGTTTGGCGGGCTCTCCGCCCTCACCGGCTCGGCATCCCCCAGCCAAATCCTTTCTGACGCGGTCACCAGCTTCTGGACGCAAGCGGTATCGCCCTACCAAAGCAACCCACTGGACATCAACCCGCTACGCGACTTTTTAGAGCGCCAAATGGACTTTGAGCGCCTGGCCGCCTACCCAGCGCTCAAGGTGTTTGTAGTGGCGACCAAGGTGCGCACCGGCAAGGCCGAGATTTTTTCGGGTAAGCGGCTCACGGCCGATGCGGTGATGGCCTCCGCCTGCCTGCCCACCGTGTTCCAGGCGGTGGAGATTGAGGGCGAGCACTACTGGGATGGCGGCTACGCTGGCAACCCCGCCATTCACCCGCTGATTTACGAGTGCAAAAGCCCGGACGTGATGCTGGTGCAGATCAACCCGATCGAGCGCCACAAGCTGCCCACGACGGCTGCCGGCATTCTGGACCGGCTCAACGAAATTACCTTCAACTCAGCGCTGATTGCCGAGATGCGCGCCATCGACTTTGTGAAGCGCCTGCTGGCCGAAGGCAAGCTGGACCCGGCGCGCTACAAAAATGTGCTGATGCACCGCATTGATGGCGGCAGCATTCTGGAGGGCTACCCGGCCTCCACCAAGTCCGACACCGACGCCAAGCTCATCCACACCCTGCGGGACCTGGGCCGCGCGTCTGCCAAAGAGTGGCTTAAAAAACATGTGGCCTCCATCGGGGTGGAGTGCAGCATCAACATCGCTGCCGACTACCTGGACGACCTGCGGGTGCCTACCGCGGGCTGACGCAAAAAACCCCGCTGTATCACCGGCATACCGGCAGCACAGCGGGGTTGTAAGCCGCCACCCAGGGGCAGCGGCAATCACCAACCGTTAGCTCACACGAGGTCGAAGCGGTCCAGGTTCATCACCTTGGTCCATGCGGCCACAAAGTCGCGCACAAACTTGGCTTGTGCGTCGTTGGTGGCATACACCTCGGCCAACGCACGCAGTTGCGAGTTGGAGCCGAACACCAAGTCCACCACAGTGCCGGTCCACTTCAGGGCACCGGTTTGGCGGTCACGGCCTTCGAGCACGCCAGCGTCAGTCGCTTTAGTCCACTTGGTGCCCATGTC
>DAINNP010000063.1:0-10613 GCA_036735785.1 Rhodoferax sp.
GCGCCGTGCAGGGCCACAGCGGAGAAGCCGTCTTGCTGCAAGTCGTTGGCCAAGCCATCGCATTCGATCTGGGTGCTGGCAAACACCACCGCTTGGTTGATGGTGGTGTCACGCAGCCAGTGGTCCAGCAGCTTGCGCTTGTGCTGGGCGTTGTCAGCCCAGAACAGC
This sequence comes from Rhodoferax sp., assembly GCA_036735785.1. Lineage (GTDB taxonomy): Bacteria > Pseudomonadota > Gammaproteobacteria > Burkholderiales > Burkholderiaceae_C > Allorhodoferax. The sequence goes on from DAINNP010000063.1 coordinate 169, forward strand.
ACTTGCTTGATGTTGGCGTGCTTTTCCTGGGGGCTGTCGATCGTCACGCGCTGGGGTTCGCGCATCACACGGGCAGCCAGTTGCTGGATGCGGGGTGCGAAGGTCGCACTGAACATCATGGTCTGCTTGCGGTCGATGGTGAGCTGGTTGATTTCAGCCAGGTCATCGGAGAAGCCGAGGTCCAACATGCGGTCGGCTTCGTCCACCACCAGGAACTGGACTTGGTCCAGCTTGATTTGCATGGAGCGTTGCAGATCCAGCAGACGGCCAGGAGTAGCCACCACCAAGTTGGCGTTTTGCAGCTTGGCAATTTGCAACTGGTAAGGCATGCCGCCCACGATGTTGGCGACGCGCAGACCACGGCAGTGTTGCACCAGGTCAATCGCGTCGTGTGCCACTTGCTGGGCCAGTTCACGGGTAGGGCAAACGATCAGGGCGCCAGGAGTAGGAGCCTTGAAGTTGCGGGGGTTGGTCGGGTCTTTGCGCTTGGCACGCTTGGGAGCGGGCTCGCCCTTGGCAGCTGCATCGGCGCAAGCTTGTTCATACTCAGCGCGCTCAGCCTCTTCGGCTTCAGCTTGCTGGGTCAACAAGGTGTGCAACACGGGCAACAGGAAGGCAGCAGTTTTGCCGGAACCGGTCTGGCTGGACACCATCAGGTCAACAAATTTGCCGACCTTGTCGGAGCCCACACCTGCCATAGCCATGGGAATGGTCTTTTGCTGCACGGTGGTGGGCTGGGTGTAGCCTAGGTCTTTACAAGCCTGCACCAAAGCGGGTGCCAAGCCGAGCTCGACGAAACCGTTAGGGGCCTCAGGTGCCGCAGCTTCTACAGCCTCGGACTCGATGGAAGTTTCCACGGATGTTGCGGAAACGGAAAGGTTTTCGGCAGGCGCGAATTCGCCTGTCACTTCAAAAGCGTCAGTCATATTTTTTCTCACACGCGAGCGCCGCAGGTTGTGCGACTGCTCCGTCAATGGTTAAAAAACATCAACCATCAAACGGAACCTGCTCTGACCCGCCAAGGGGTTTCTCAGTGCTGGGGGCGTATATCGCTTGAAAAAGCGTGCCCGGTGAATGAAGGGAGATGTACAAATCTCGCAAGCCGCCATCATGGCGTTACCTGCGAAGCCCTCGATTATGGCATGAATTCGGGTTTATACCTAATTTAGTTTGAGAAAGTGCTCACGGTAGTGTGCTAGCTCTTCGATGGACTCGGTGACGTCGGCCAAAGCGGTGTGCTTTTGCTGCTTTTTGAAGGACTCGGCAACCCCGGGCTTCCAGCGTTTGGCCAGTTCTTTGAGCGTGCTGACGTCTACATTGCGGTAGTGGAAGAACGCTTCCAGTTTGGGCATGTACTTCACCAGAAAGCGGCGGTCCTGGCCGATCGAGTTGCCGCACATGGGTGATGCGCCCGCAGGCACATAAGGGCTCAAGAAAGCAATCAATGCCGCTTCTGCCTCTGCCTCGGTGACGGTAGATGCTTTGACTTTGTCGATCAAGCCGCTTTTGCCGTGGGTACCTTTGTTCCAGGCATCCATGCCATTGAGCAGCGCGTCCGATTGATGAATCACAAACACGGGCCCCTCTACCCGCTGGCCGAGGTGGGGGTCTGTGACGATCACTGCAATTTCCAAAAGTCGGTCGCGTTCAGGCTCAAGTCCCGTCATTTCACAGTCCAACCAGACCAAGTTTTTGTCGGATTTGATGAGCGTGGCGGGGATGGGGGTGTTTGATTCGTCCATGGGGAGATTGTCGCCGATGACCTAAACTCTCCCGCCATGCAAGACACCGCGTTTGAATTCACACCGTCCCTTTGGATGACGACCCTGTTCGCCCTCACGCTGGTAGCCAGCGTAGTGCTCAAATTCTGGCTCGCGACGCGGCAAGTGCGCCACGTTGCGCAACACCGGGATACCGTGCCGCTGGCATTCGCGAGCCATATTGCACTGGCTGATCATCAAAAAGCGGCGGACTACACCATGGCGCAAGCCCGATTGGGCCTGCTCGAATTGGCCTGGGGCACCGTGGTGATCTTGGGCTGGACGCTGCTGGGAGGGCTGCACGCTTTGAATCAGGCCCTGCTGGGGTGGTTTGGCGCCCCGCTGGAAAGCAGCCTTCTGCAGCAACTGGCATTGCTCGTGTGCTTTTCGGTGATTGGCTCGGTCGTGGACCTGCCCTTCTCGCTCTACCGCACGTTTGTTTTGGAGCAGCGCTTTGGCTTTAACCGCATGACACCGCGCCTGTGGCTGATCGATGGTCTGAAGGGTCTGGCATTCAGCGCCTTGATTGGGGTGCCGCTGGCAGCTGGCGCGTTGTGGGTCATGGCGACGACCGGGACGCTCTGGTGGCTATGGACCTGGAGCCTGTGGATGGGGTTCAGCCTGCTGATGATGTGGGTCTACCCCACGTGGATCGCACCTTTGTTCAACCAGTTCAAACCTCTCGAAGATGCCGCGCTCAAGGACCGCGTCGCCGCGCTGATGACGCGCTGCGGGTTTACCTCCAAGGGGTTTTACGTGATGGACGGCAGCAAGCGCAGCGCCCACGCCAATGCCTATTTCACCGGCTTCGGTGCTTCCAAGCGGGTCGTTTTTTATGACACCCTGCTCGCCCAACTCAGCCCGGATGAAGTAGACGCCGTATTGGCACACGAACTGGGGCATTTCAAGCACGGGCACATCCGCAAGCGCATGGCGTCCTTGTTCGCTTTGAGCTTGGCCGCGTTCGCGCTGTTGGGCTGGGTGAGCCAGCAGGCCTGGTTTTACACCGGACTCGGGGTAGGCCCGAATATGGCAGGCGGCAACGAGGCTTTGTCACTGTTGCTGTTCATGATGGTATTGCCCTTGGCAGGCAGCTTTACCGGGCCCCTGTTCGCGCAGCTATCCCGTAAACACGAGTTTGAAGCCGACGCTTTCGCCGTAGCCCACGCCAATGGCGCGGCACTGTCGTCAGCGTTGCTCAAACTCTACAAGGACAATGCGTCGACACTCACCCCGGACCCTGTGTACGTAAAGTTCTATTATTCGCATCCACCGGCGCCCGAGCGTTTGGCCCGAATGCCACAGGCTCACCCAATAGCCACCACTGCTTAGACCTAAAAAATGCAATCAGCCACCGTCAGAACTGCGCTAAGCGCTACACAAATCATAGCAAGCCTCGCCAAAACCGAAGGTTGGAAGCTGCACGGTGATGGTGCGGATCTCACCATTGAAAAGACCTACGAGTTTGAGAACTTCCTCAAAACCATGGCCTTTGTCAACGCCATCGCTTACCTTGCAGAACAGCAAGACCATCACCCTGAACTCTTGCTGACCTACAGCACGTGCAGCGTCCGCTTCAATACCCATGATGTGCAGGGCGTCTCGCGCTCCGACTTTGAGTGCGCGGCTCTCGTAGATGCGCTTTACGCGCCTGCAGGCCCTTCCGCATGAAAGTTGCCCCTTGAGCCGCCCCGGCTTGGAGCCTGGCCTGGTAGTGGCCGGACATGGTCGCCATGTCTGGGTAGAAACACCGGATGGACGCCGACTGATCTGCCACCCGCGTGGCAAAAAAAGTGTGACGGTGGTGGGAGACCAGGTACTCTGGCAAGCCACCCAAGACGAGGGCACGATTGAAAAGGTGCTGCCACGACGCAACCTTTTTTACCGGCAGGACGAGATTCGCACCAAGTCTTTTGCGGCAAATCTGGACCAGGTGCTGATCCTGATCGCGGCAGAACCCGAGTTTTCCGAGAGCCAGCTCTCACGCGCCCTGATTGCAGCGGAAGCGGAGCGCATCAAGCCCATCATTGCCCTGAACAAAAGTGATCTGGCAGGCCCTTTCGGGCGGGCATGGGATCGGCTCACCATTTACCGTGACATGGGCTACACCCTGGTTCCCTTGGCGCTCAAGCCCAAAGCAGAGGGATTGGACGCCACCGAGCTCAGCGTATTGCTGGAGCTCATGGAGGGAAAAACGACACTGGTGCTCGGCCCCTCTGGCTCCGGCAAAAGCACGCTCATCAATCGCTTGCTGCCAGACGCGGACGTGCTCACCAACGAGATTTCTACCGCATTGAATTCGGGCAAGCACACCACCACAAGCACCAGCTTGTATTGGGTGGATGCAGCCAAAACCACTGCCGTGATTGATTCGCCAGGATTTCAAGAGTTCGGCCTGAACCACATTGACCCGATGCACTTGGCAGGCCTGATGCCCGACATCAAGGCCCACGCAGGCAATTGCAAGTTTTACAACTGCAGCCATCTCCACGAACCCGGCTGTGGCGTGCTTTTACAAACCAAAGAGGCCTTCAGCCCAGGCGGAATCACCGCAAATCGCTACAAAATTTATAGCGATTTGTTTGAAGAACTCTCGCAAACCCGCTATTGAATCTGGCGGCCAGCATGGCCGGCCAGGCAACAGCGGCCTAGCCGATCAACCGCGCCAGCGACAACAGGGCCAGGAACACCATCCACATCACGACGGTGCGCCATACAAGGCCGACCACCGCGCGCAGGTGGGCAGGCTCCGGCGTCAGGCCTTCGGTGATGCCCTCCTCCCCCAAGCGCACATTGACAGCGCCGGCCGTCGCGGCAAGGACCACTCCGTCGTTGTCTAACGGATGTGCGGCGGCATGACGGCGCCAGCTGTCGACCGCATCTTCAAAGCTGCCGACAAAGGCAAAACTCAGTGCCGTCACGCGTGCGGGCAGCCAATCCACCAATTCCCAGCAACGCAAGGCTTGGGCGCGAACGGCGTCACTCACCGGCGGCAGCTCCGGCCGGGGCGCTCTTTTGGCAAACAAGGCCAGATACTCGCTCACCCGGTAAAACACCGCGCCTGCAGGCCCCAGCCCCAAAGCCGCCAACATCGAGTACCAGACGAACACGCCGAAAACATGGCGGTGTGCGCTCAACACCGAGTGCTCAATGACGTGGCGCACGATTTCACTGCGAGGCAACTCACTGGCGTCAATGCGTTTCCATTGCGCTAACGCAGCGCGTGCTGCCTCTTCGTCGCCGGCCAACAGGGCATCGCGGATTTGGGTGAAATGGTGGCTGAATTGCCGGAAACCCAGGGTGGCATACAACACCAGCACATTCCAAACGGCAGCGGCCGCCCAACCCCACTGCCACACCAAGGCCCAGTGAACCGCCAAGACGATGAGCGTAGGCCCGGCTGCCGCCAAAATCCAGGCCAGCCACGCATGTTTGGAGGCACCGGCATCGAAGTTCTTGATCACCCAGCGCACCCAATTGCGCACTGCGTTGTGCACCGGGTTCACTTGGGGTAAGGGCTTCGCTTGCTCCAGCAAGAGTGCCAACAATATGGAGATAAAACTCATAGATCAATCATACCCAGCGCGAAGCGGTTTCAAGCACGGAGGAAGCGGTAGAGGTTGCGCAACATGCCCGCTGTTGCCCCCCAAATAAACCACTCGGCTTGTGAGTCTTGGAATGGCATCGAAAACCATTCGCGGGTGGCACCCTCCCACTCCATCTGATGACGACGGTGGTTGGCCGGATCCATCAGGAATGCCAAGGGCACCTCGAACACATGCGCCACCTCGTCCGGATTCGCGCAAAGTCGAGCCTCCGGTGAAATCAGGGCGATGACAGGGGTCACGATAAAGGCACTGCCCGTGGTGTAGTGCGGCAGGGTGCCCAGCACTTCAGCAAACTGCGGCTCCAACCCGACTTCTTCATGCGCCTCGCGCAAAGCGGTAGCGATCGCATCCGCGTCGGAGGCATCCGCCTTGCCGCCGGGAAATGCAATTTGCCCGGAATGACTCGACAAATGTGCCGTACGCTGCGTCAATAACACAGTGGGCTCTGCCCTCATCATCACCGGAATCAGTACCGATGCATGCGAAGGAACCCGCTCTGAAAACTGATGCTCAGCGCGCAGCTCTGGCGACCACTCGGGCTGACGTAGAAAATGCTGGCGCAGCGCTTGCGGTGTCAGCGCCGCTGCGTCTACCGCTTGCAGGTGACCGTCAACACCCACCACAGGCACCATCTGCGGATCAAATGATGGCAATGTTTTGGCTTTTAAACTCATACAACGCAGGCAATAAAAAAGCCGCCACAGCTTGTCACCGAGGCGGCTCTCATGAAGACGGACGGCAGATTACGCTGCTGTCTTCTTCGCTGGCAGTTTTTCCTTGATACGTGCAGACTTGCCGCTACGGTCACGGAGGTAGTACAGCTTGGCACGGCGCACGTCACCGCGGCGCTTGACTTCGATGCTGGCGATCAGAGGGGAGTAGGTTTGGAACGTACGTTCCACGCCTTCGCCGCTGGAGATCTTGCGCACGATGAAGCCGCTGTTCAGGCCACGGTTACGCTTGGCGATAACCACGCCTTCGTAAGCCTGCACGCGCTTGCGTGTACCTTCAACCACGTTCACGCTCACGATGACGGTGTCACCAGGGGCGAATTCGGGGATTGTTTTTCCGAGACGGGCGATTTCTTCCTGCTCGAGCGCTTGAATGATGTTGCTCATGGTTTCCTTCGTGATCTTGCTCGCGCCGGCACCGGAATTGGTGCCAATATCAAAGCCTGAGGGCTAGCTATCTGGCCGGGCAGAGGATCGGTTAGCCCACTATTATAGCAAGTTCAGTTTTTGGCCTGCAAAAGCCGCTCATCGGCCTTGGTAATCAGACCCTTGCTGCGGGCTTGCTCCAGAATGTCGGGCCTGTGATTCGCCGTAAGCTCCAGCCGCTGCTGACGGCGCCACGCTTCAATACGGGCGTGATGCCCTGATAGCAACACGTCCGGCACCGGGGTGTCCGACCATACTTCAGGACGTGTGTAATGCGGACAATCCAGCAGACCGTCCAGAGCAGAGTTAAAACTGTCTTGGTGATGACTTTGGGCATCCGTGAGCACACCGGGCTGCAAACGTGCCACTGCATCCAGCAAAGCCATGGCAGCAATCTCGCCACCGGACAATATGAAGTCTCCCAAACTGATTTGTTGGTCGACATAGCGGTCAATAAAGCGCTGGTCTATGCCTTCGTAGCGCCCGCACAGAAGAATAGCGCCAGAACTCTGCGACCACGCCTCCACACCCTCGTGCTTCAGAGGGGAGCCAATCGGAGAAAACAGCACCACAGGAGCCTGATCCGAGCGCTGGGCCCGGATATGCAAGAGTGTGGCCTCCAAGGGCTCCGCCATCATGACCATGCCCGGACCGCCACCAAACGGCCTGTCATCTACGCGGCGGTAATTACCTTGCGCGAAATCCCGGGGGTTGTGCAAGCACACCTCGACGAGGCCGCTTTCATAAGCCCGGCGGGTAATACCCGCCGTCAACAGCGGGGCGAACAGCTCGGGAAAAAGAGTGATGACATCGAAGCGCACGTCGGGCGCCTCAATAGTCCAGTTGCCAGTCCACGCGAATGGTCTTGGTCGGCAGACTCACATCGTCGACGTAGGCCGACACAAAGGGGATCATGCGCTCAACGGGTTTACCGTCTTGAACCGACTCAATGACCAGCACCGTTTGTGGCCCTGTGGACAGCAACTCTTTGACCGTGCCCAAGTTCTCTTGCTCGCGGTTGATGACCTCCAGGCCCATCAAATCGACCCAGTAAAACTCATCGATAGCGGCGGCAGGAAATACGGCACGGGAAATAAAGATGCGCGAGCCTTTCAAGGCTTCGGCATCGGTGCGATCGCCAATGCCCTGGACGCAAGCGACCACGGAATCAGAGTGCACTTTGGATTCTTTGACTGCGATGCTTGCAGCACCGGTAAAAGGCTGCGGGCCTTTTTCAGTCGGCAATAAAAACCATTGGCGGGCGGCGAACAACGCCTCAGGGTTTGCGCTATACGGCAAGACCTTGAACCAGCCTTTGATACCCCACGCATCTGCAATCCGCCCGACTTCAATAGCGTCTGCCGGCAGGCTAGCGGCTTCGAGTCCAGGGAGCATAGTCATGGGAAGTATCTACCGGTGCACCGCCTCACGGCTGCGCACCGGTGTGATCATTAAGCGGCTTTTTTAGCAGCTTGGCTGATCAAACGCTCCACGGTAGGAGAGGCTTGTGCGCCAACGCCTTGCCAGTAGGTCAAGCGGTCTTGCGCAATACGAATGCTTTCTTCGTTTGCTTTGGCGATAGGGTTGTAGAACCCGATGCGCTCGATGAAGCGGCCGTCGCGGCGGCTACGCTTGTCAGCAATCACAATATTGAAAAACGGGCGAGCTTTTGCACCACCACGAGCGAGTCGAATGACGACCATGATTTATCCTTTGGGTAGCTGAGAGAATTCAGCTTTGAACTCAGAGCTTGAGACACGCAACTGACCACCCGGCCAGTGACACTCTGAATAGCCCTCCATTATAACGTTTTCCAACTCATGACCAAAATCCGCCCCAGCACTGAAGCCGATATCTCCACAATTACCGCTATTTACGCGCACCACGTACTGACGGGAACAGGGACTTTCGAAACCACTCCCCCCACCGAGGAAGACATGAAAGGGCGTCGCGCAGATGTGCTGTCCAAAGCACTCCCTTACCTGGTGGCAGAAGTCGATGGCACAGTCATTGGGTTTGCCTATTGCAACTGGTTCAAACCCCGGCCCGCCTATCGTTTCTCCGCGGAGGACTCGATTTACCTAGCTCCTGAAGCCCACGGCAAAGGGCTAGGCAAGCTGCTGCTCACCGAACTGATGGCCCAAGCAGAACGCTGTGGCGTTCGCAAGTTGATCGCCGTTATCGGCGACTCTGAGAATCGTGGATCCATTGGCGTGCACACCAGTTGCGGCTATCGGCATGCTGGCGTGATTGAGGCTTGCGGATGGAAATTCGAACGTTGGCTGGACATTGTGCTCATGGAAAAAAGCATCGGCGCTGGAAACACATCGGCACCGGTAGACGTCCGCGTATGAAAAGCAAAACCTGGGCTGTTTGGCTGACCCTGACCGTCGGCGCGTTAGGCCTGCACCGGCTTTACCTTGGCCGATATGACGTTTGGGCCAAGCTACTGCCCCTGCCCACCTTGCTGGGTAGCTATGGAGTGTGGCGGGCACGTAGCTTTGGGGTAGACGACCAGGGGAGTTGGTTGTTGATGCCACTGCTAGGCCTCACCCTCGCGGCCTGTGCTCTCAATGCCATTGTGTACGGGCTGATGAGTGCTGAAAAATGGAATCAACAATTCAACCCACAGGCACCTGACGCCCCCCAAGGTGAGACCCATTGGATGACGGTGGTAGGCCTTGTAGCGGCTCTGGGCCTGGGGACCACGGTGTTGATGGCGACTCTGGCATTCGGCATTCAGCGCTCTTTTGAGTACCAAATGCAGCCTAGCCAGAGCACGCCACCCACCGCTGAGGTCAAAAAATCTGCAGACTGACCCAGTAGGCAATAGCTGCAACGAATGCAGCGGCAGGAATCGTCAGCACCCACGCCCACACGATGTTTCCTGCCACACCCCAACGCACCGCGCTCGCGCGCTGCGTTGAACCCACACCCACAATCGCCCCTGTAATGGTGTGCGTCGTGGAAACCGGCACGCCCAATGCGGTTGCGAGAAACAGTGTCAAAGCGCCGCCGGTCTCCGCACAAAAGCCCCCTACCGGCTTAAGCTTGGTGATTTTCTGCCCCATGGTTCGCACAATGCGCCAGCCACCAAACATGGTGCCAGCTCCAATGGCTGCATAGCAGGACACGATGGTCCATGTAGGCGGCGCACTCTCCGTCGGCAGCACATAGCCTGTGGCGATCAACATCATCCAAATAATGCCGATGGTTTTTTGGGCGTCGTTGCCGCCATGACCCAAGCTATAGGCGCCCGCGCTCACCAGCTGCAAGCGACGGAACCACTTGTCGATCCTTGACGGACGCATACGCCTGAAGGTCCACGCTACCACCACCATCATGACGGACCCCAGCGTAAAGCCCAACAGCGGCGAGACAAAAATGAACGCCACGGTTTTCATAATGCCCGCTGAAATCAATGCACTGGCACCAGCCTTGGCAATGACCGCGCCCACGATGCCGCCGATCAAGGCGTGGGATGAGCTGCTGGGAATGCCGTAGTACCAGGTAATGACGTTCCATGTGATCGCACCGACCAGGGCACCAAACACCACATGGGTGTCCACCACGCCGGGCTGGACGATCCCCTTGCCCACGGTCGCGGCAACGCTCAGGTGGAAGATAAAGATCGCAATAAAGTTGAAAAATGCGGCAAAAATGACCGCTTGGCCCGGCTTGAGCACGCCGGTGGAGACCACTGTGGCAATCGAGTTCGCTGCATCATGAAAGCCATTCATGAAGTCGAACGCCAATGCGAGCGCCACCAACAGAGCTACCACCCATAAGGCTGTCTGGACTTGTTCCATCGTTATGAACCCGCGCTGTCGATCAGGAGTTCTCGAGGATGATGCCCTCGATCACATTGGCCACGTCTTCACACTTGTCGGTGATGGTTTCCAGCAGCTCGTAAATGGCCT
>DAINNP010000064.1:0-10596 GCA_036735785.1 Rhodoferax sp.
AGCAGGGCAACCTGATCGTGGACGGCGTGGAGCTGACCGACGACGTCAAAGCCATTGACGACGTGCGCAAAAAAGTCGGCATGGTGTTCCAGCAGTTCAACCTGTTTCCGCACCTCACCGTGCTGGAGAACCTGACGCTCTCCCCCATGTGGGTCGGCAAAATGCCGAAAAAAGAAGCGGAAGAAAAGGCCATGATCCAGCTGGAGCGTGTGCGCATCGCCAACCAGGCCAACAAGTACCCGCTGCAACTCTCCGGCGGTCAGCAGCAGCGCGTGGCGATTGCCCGTGCCCTGTGCCTGAAGCCCAAGATCATGCTGTTCGACGAGCCTACCTCGGCCCTCGACCCGGAAATGATCAAGGAAGTGCTGGACGTGATGATTGAGATGGCCAGCCAAGGCATCACCATGATCTGCGTCACCCACGAAATGGGCTTTGCCAAGGCAGTGGCTGACCGTGTGATCTTCATGGACCAAGGCCAGATCGTGGAGCAGAACACGCCGCACGAGTTCTTCAACAACCCGCAGAACGAGCGCAGCCGCGACTTCTTGTCCAAGATTCTGGGGCACTAAGGACATGCCATCCGCTGCTGACCTCCACATTGCCGAAGAACAGCTTCAAGCCTTTCAATCAGGCCTGAAGCAGTTTCAGTCAGGGGGGTTGGCGGCGCACGCCTTGTCAGAGATGGCGCGCGGCCAGACAGTATTGCTGACCGCGTTGCCGGAGAAGTTCACCGATGTGCTGCACCAGCTGATGGATCGCCTGGAGTCCAGCGCCCTGTTCAGCGAAGAGAGCTGCTCATTCAGTCAACGTGACTTGATTGACAGCCTTCAGCTGTGGATCGACAAAGCGACCCAGCGCCTCACCCAAAGCTAGAGGCCCAGCCTATTGCTTGGCAGCCGCAACGGGGGCCAAGCGGTCGTGGGTCCAACGCAGTAAATCCATCCACATCTGGCGCACTTCTGCGTCTTGGGGCAAGCGGCTCGCGCTGGGCAGCTCAATCGTGACCACCGGAATCCGCTGGTGAACGCCGGCGTAGTTCCCTAGCGACCCCGGAAAGATACCCACCTGATCCAGGTAGAGGCGCCCGAGCTTGCTGGGCGGCACCGACGGGCCGTCAAAGTCCAGCACCCCATACGGCGCATGCACGCTCACGATCAAGTTAGGCTTGAAGCTGCCCATTTGCTCCAGCAAAAACCGGGATTCCGGCTCAGACGCCGGTTTGTCACCCGGCCAGCGACGCGGGTCGCGCTTGGTGCGTTGCTCCCAATACACTTTGGCGTCCCGAGCCCAGTTGGGCGTGGGGAAGTTGCGATTCAGGTCCACGCCATCCGCATTGGTGCGCCGAGCCGGTTTGGCAAACAAGCCATCGGGGTTGAGACTTGGGATGAAGCGCCAGTGGATATTCAGCGCAGTGTCGGAGGGAGGGGTCTGCGCCAGCCCTAACCAGTGGTAAACCAGCGACACGGACGACATTTCATCCCCGTGAATACCCCCCACCACCAGCACACGGAAATTAGCGTCCACCGCCGTCACATCGCGGCCCCAAATGACGCGCCCTTTATTAGAGCGGGCCTTCAAATCCTGCAGCGAAGCCGCTTCGCACATGGCGGGGCTCACGCTGGGTATTTTTGAAGAATAGTCGCCGCAAGCCCTCTTTATATCTGCATGAGCTGCTACAGAAAATATAGCAAAAACAAAACTGGCAATGATTTCCTTGTGCATATCGGGAATTGTAAAGGTCGCCCGCCGCCCATGGTTTTGGGTGGACCGTCATGGCAAGGCGGTGAAAGCGCGTTAAATTCCAGAGATGACGCCCCCTGCTCGAGCACGATCTGCTATCCCCCCTGATTTTTCCAGCCAAGAATTCCGGCAAGCCTTGGGCATGTTTGCCACCGGCGTGACCGTAGTCACGGCCCAAGCCCACGATGGCACCTTGGTGGGCCTAACCGCCAACTCTTTCAACTCGGTGTCGCTCGCTCCTCCGCTGGTGCTCTGGAGCCTGGCCCAAAAGGCCGGATCCATGGAAGCCTTCAGCCGCGGCGCACACTACGCGATCAACATCCTGGCTGCTGACCAACAGGCTTTGGCTATGCAGTTCGCCAGCAAAGACATCGACCGCTATGCAGGCGTCAACTTCAGCCGTGGCGCCCACGGCGCACCACTCCTGGCCGGTGCGGTGGCGCACTTTGAATGCTTCAACCGCAGCCAATACGAGGAAGGTGACCATGTGATTTTTGTGGGCGAAGTGGAGCGCTGTAGCCACCGCGCAGGTGCAGCCCCCCTGCTCTACCATGGCGGGAAGTTCTACACCGAGCACCCGCTCTGAATCGCATGTCACTCCACCTGCCCCGGCCGGTCAAAGCAGCACTCCTTGGATTTTGGGATTTATTCACTTCGGCCAGCCCCTTGCTGTTCGCGGGGGCGGGCCTGATCTGGCTTGCCTATTGGTGGCTGAATCCGATGCCACCCAAACAGCTGACCCTGCTGACGGGTCCTGAACAAAGCGCATATGCTGAAATGGGCGAACAATACGCCCATCTCCTGCGCCAGCAAGGAATCACGGTCCAACTGGTGCCCACAGAAGGCTCTGCGGACAACCTGCGGAGGCTGCAGGCCGGCGAGGCGGATGCCGGATTTGTGCAGGGAGGGTCTGCCACAGCGCCGACCGATGACGACACGGAAGAACTCCTCACGCTAGGCAACTTGTTTGTAGAACCGGTCTGGCTGTTCTATCGTGCCCAATCTGCGGCAGACATCTCAGAAACGGGCCGGCTGCAGTCCTTGAACCAGTTGAGTACCTTGCGGATCAACGCGGGAACCGCCGGTAGCGGCGTCCCGCCCTTGATGGACACGCTGCTGGACATGCACCGCATGGACCCCAAGAAAATCAAAATTTCGCACCTGGAGCAAACGCCCGCCACAGTGCAGATGTTGCAAGGCAAGCTGGATGCGGTGGTGTTCGCCTCGGCCCCGCAGGCCCCTATGGTGCAAATGCTGCTGCAAACACCCGGTATCCGGCTCATGGATTTTCCTCAGAACGAGGCCTATGCACGCCGCCTGCCGTTTATCACCCCGGTCACACTCCCGCGCGGCGTGGTCGATCTGGCGCGCAACATTCCAGCGCAAGATGTACACCTGATTGCCACGACCACCAGCATGCTGGTGCGTGAGAGCCTGCACCCGGGCTTGCGCCAATTGCTGTCTCAGGCAACGGTACAGACCCACGGGCAATCCGGCTGGTTCCAACGCACCCGAGAGTTTCCCAACGCATCCAACAGCGAGTTCCCGTTGGCACCCGAAGCCGAGCGCACTTTGAAAAACGGCATCCCCAGCCTGCAGCGCTACATCCCGTTTACCTTGGCCAATCTTGTAGAGCGCATGTGGCTGGCACTGGGCATCATCATTGCCGTGCTCCTCCCGTTGGGAAAAATAGCGCCTCCGCTGTACGCCTACCGCGTGCGGTCTCGCGTTTTCCGTTGGTATGGCGAACTCCGGGATATTGAAAGCCGACTCGAAGCCCATCCGGAAGACAGAGAAAAACTGCTGGATGAGCTGAACGCGATTGAATCCAAGGTGGAAAAAGTCATCCTCCCCCTGTCTTACGCGGATGAACTCTATGCGCTACGCAACAACATCGGCCTCGTGAGGCAGCGCTTAGTTACAGCTTAGCAATCACGCTGTTTTTCATGGCCTGCTGGGCCACCGCGTCCAGCGCAGCATCCAGCACGGTCTGTGCCGATATCACCCGTAATTGACCTGCAGCCACTAACTTGTCATGCGTGCGGCGGGTCATGGACTGTGTAGAGCCTGATGCGCTCGTGAACAAAAACAGCGTTCCATGCGGACTCGCCCAGGTGAGTTGCGTGCGGACCCAATCGTCATTGGACTGCAGCTCTACCCAAGAGCCGAGTGGCAAACTGCCTGCGCCGTTGCCGGCGACGGGCAATTCGACTTCCTGCGCCGTGGACGTCGATGACTCTGGTGCAGAGCTGCTGGCAGAGGGTGCGTCGTCGAGCTCCAGCAGATTCGACTCACTGGCTTCGGAGGGTGCAACCCAAGGGTCGCCATCTTCCACCGGGCGATGAGGCACTGCCAAAGCGACAGCGCGCGCGGGTGTCTCGGGCGCCTCCTTGGAGCGAGTCCAGGGATCCCGGTGTACTGCCCGGAAGGCCGCTTGGTGCAAGCCCATCAGTGCTTCAAAAAATGCACCCACCTTGGTGGCAGGGTATTGAATGGTCTCTAGCCCATCACGCAAGGTTCCCAGCAAGAGAGGAACCAGCTTGGTGAGTTTGGGAATATTCTTGGGCGCCAGATCCGGATGGGTGCTCCACAACAGCGCCGCGATCAGTGCCTGGTACCGGTCTGCCGCCGCAGAGCGACTGCCGCCTGCGAGTCGCGCTTGCGCAACCACTTGCGCCCACGGGCCGCACAAAAAATGCAAGACCACTTCGGGTACTTTGTTGGCATCCCGGTGCCCGTCGATTTCCCGGGCAATCTTTTCAGCCAGCAAGTTGCGCTGTTCGGCCTTCTCCAAGGCCCTGACAGCCTGCGCACGCAAAGCAGCTTGCTTGGAAGCCTCGTCGTCCCAGAGTGACTGCAGATGACTCAGAACACGCTCAAAACCCTCCGGGCCCGCGTGCTCGTCCATCAAGGGAGCGATGGCCTCCCGCGCTTCGTCCAGATACGCCAAAAAGCCGGGACTCCCGACCTTCGCGAACGCCAAGCTGCGATGCGTCAACTCTTGGACCAGCATCCGGGCAGCGTGCTCTTTATCGGTAAAGAAGCGCGGATCGGCCAAAGCCAAACGCATCAGAGCGGGCTCCAGCCCGCGCACCAAGCCCTGCACTGGTTCCAACAAACGCGGATCGCGCGCTATGTTGTCCACCATCAGGCTCACCACCTCCAAACTCAAAGCCTGCGCAACCCCATTGGCCGTACGACGGATTTTTTCACGCACATCGCCGTCCACCCCCGCGCGAATTTCGGGCGTGGCACTGCGGCGCTGCTCGAGCCGCTGGACCACACGATCGACTTGCCGCATTTCGGCCAAGGCCTCAAAGGCCGCAGGAACGGTTGCCGCAAAGTCGGTAGGCTCGGCTTCGTGTGCCCGATACCCTGCTTGCGGGGATTCAAAGTCTCGCTCGAACTGTTTTGCAAATGCAGCGACTCTGTGCGTCGTGCCTGCAGAATCCAATTCACCCGCCAGCAGCAGGCGCAGCCTGTCCAGGGTGAGCAAACCGGGATCAACGACGGGCTTAGGGCGGCTCAACTCTTGGGCTATCAAGGCCTCCCGCTCCGCACTGCCCGGTGCGCCATAGCGCGTGGTCTCCATCTGCATAGAGCCCGCGCTTTCCGGGCGTTTAAAGCCAGCGGCCCCCACGCCGGGCGTGGCACTTTGCGAGACCGCATAACTTGCGGCCACCACACCTTGCGCGCGTAACCGGACCACGAGATCACGGTACAACACTTGAAGCTCACTGCCTAAAGCAGTTCCCATCACGGTGAGCCAGTCCAAGCGCATCGACGAAGGCGCGGGGGTGCGCTCCACAGTATTGCGCAATGCCTGGATATAGGCCTCCGGGCGCAAGGGGTTGCGCTCCGGGCGAACCGTAGGCAACCCTAAAGCTGCACACATCAAGGCATTGAGTTCAGACAGGCTCGCCTCCGCAGCCAGCATCACCATTTGCTGCGCCCGCGCCATGTTGACGCTCTCTTGCACCTGAAGCTCGTCCATCAGCTCCAGCTGATCGAACTGCACATCAGCGATGCTGGGCATCGACGTGCGAGGCGTATCCACCGGCTTGGTGAACTGCTCCATCAAGGCTGCTTCGAAGCCCTTTTCCAGAATAGCCTCATGAGCAAACAGCTGCCGCAAGGAATCCGCGTGAACTTCCCGCTCCCTGAAGTCACGCGCTGCACCTTCGCGCAAATGCAAGTCGCGGCGCAGTGCAGCGACCAGTTTGGCCATCAGGGCAGGACCAGCCGCCGCGGCTTCTTTGACGGTCGCTTGAAACAAGGGCGGCGGGGGCGAGTGTCGATTTTGCATGCAGCAGCGTGGACTCTCTCAGTACCAAAGAGGCTTACTTCAAGGCCTTGTAGCGCACGCGCTTGGGCTTGGCACCCTCTTCGCCCAGACGCTTCTTCTTATCGGCTTCGTACTCTTGGTAGTTGCCGT
Source organism: Rhodoferax sp. (assembly GCA_036735785.1). GTDB lineage: Bacteria > Pseudomonadota > Gammaproteobacteria > Burkholderiales > Burkholderiaceae_C > Allorhodoferax. Next base: position 6,176 of record DAINNP010000064.1, read on the forward strand.
CAAAGAAGGTCCACTGGCTGTCGCCTTCGGCAGCCAGGATGTGGGTGGCAATACGATCGAGGAACCAGCGATCGTGGGAAATCACCAGCATAGTGCCGGCGAATTCGAGCAGCGCATCTTCCAAAGCGCGCAAGGTTTCCACATCCAAGTCGTTGGACGGCTCATCCAGCATCAACACGTTGCCGCCTGCGATCAGTGTCTTTGCCAAGTGAAGGCGTCCGCGCTCACCACCGGACAACATGCCGACTTTCTTCTGCTGGTCGCCGCCGTTGAAGTTGAAGCGACCGCAATAGGCGCGGCTGGCCATCTGGAACTTGCCCACGTTCAGGATGTCGAGTCCACCGGACACGTCTTCCCAGACGGTTTTTTCATCCGACAGCGCATCGCGGTGCTGGTCCACAAACGCCATCTTGACGGTGGAACCAATGACGACTTCACCCGAATCCGGCTTCTCGCGACCGGCGATCAGCTTGAACAAGGTCGATTTACCGGCACCGTTCGGGCCGATGATGCCGACAATCGCGCCGGCTGGGATGTTGAAGCTCAGGTTGTCGATCAGCACGCGGTCGCCAAAGGACTTGCTCACGCCCTTGAACTCAATCACCTGGCTACCCAGGCGGTCGGCCACGGGGATGAAGATTTCGTTGGTTTCGTTGCGCTTCTGGTATTCGAAGTCGCTCAATTCTTCAAAGCGGGCCAGACGGGCCTTGCTCTTGGCCTGGCGAGCCTTGGGGTTCTGGCGGGACCATTCCAATTCCTTCTTCAAGGCCTTGGCACGGGCTTCTTCGCCCTTTTGTTCGGCTTCCAAACGGGCGCCCTTCTGGGTCAGCCAGTCAGAGTAGTTGCCCTTGTACGGAATACCGGAGCCGCGGTCCAGTTCCAGAATCCACTCAGCAGCGTTGTCCAGGAAGTAGCGATCGTGGGTGATAGCCACCACGGTGCCGGAGTAGCGCTGCAGGAATTGCTCCAGCCAGTCCACCGATTCAGCGTCCAAGTGGTTGGTCGGCTCATCGAGCAACAGCATGTCGGGCTTGGAGAGCAGCAAACGGCACAAGGCCACGCGGCGCTTTTCACCACCGGACAGCACGCCGATGTTGGCATCCCATGGGGGCAGGCGCAGGGCGTCAGCGGCAATTTCGAGCTGGTGCTCGGAATCCGTACCGGCGGTGGCGATGATGGCTTCCAGCTCAGCCTGCTCAGCAGCCAGTGCGTCAAAGTCGGCGTCTTCAGCGCCGTAGGCGGTGTACACCTCTTCCAAGCGGGCCTTGGCAGTGAACACTTTGCCCATACCGCTTTCCACGGCTTCACGCACGGTGTGGGTAGGGTCGAGTTGGGGTTCCTGGGGCAGGTAACCGATGTTCAGGCCGGCCATGGGAATGGCTTCGCCCTCAATTTCCTTGTCCACACCGGCCATGATCTTGAGCAGGGTGGATTTGCCGGAACCGTTGGTACCCAAGACACCGATCTTGGCACCGGGGAAGAAGGAAAGGGAGATGTCTTTAAGAATGTGCCGCTTGGGGGGCACGATCTTGCCGACGCGGTTCATGGAGAAAACGTATTGGGCCATTGCGATTCTGGTTATTCAGCGGTAAAGCCATATTATCGACTGCGCGGCAACCAAGCGATCAAGGGTTGCGGTCTGAAGGGGTTTCAAACGCGTTTTTTACATCGTTTCGCAGGGCCTCGCGGGCCACGGCATCGAGGGCGTTGTCCATGACATGGCCATCAGACACCAGCCGGATCAAGCCCAGCCCCCGCAGGCGGTCCATGGTGCTGCGCGACATGGAATGCGTCATGCCGCTGGCCGACAAAAACATGAACAGGGTCCGGTGCGGGCTCGCCCACGACAGCTGGGCACGCACCCATTCGCTACCCAAAGCCATATCGACCCAAGACCCGGTGCGCAGGCTCTCTGCACTCCAGGCATCGTGCAGCGCTTGGTCTGCCACCTCGGATGGCTCGGCCGCGACCTTGCGGGACACCTGCTGGCCGTTGAAAAAGCCGGAGTCTTCAGCCTCCATCTCGGCGAGCCAAGGATCGTCTTCTGGCGTCTCTAGGCCGGTAATAGCCTGTGGGCCTCCCGCGGGCGGTGCATTCTGTGCGTCCCGGTGGGTCACGTATTTGGCGTTGTCAAAGGCCTGCTCATGGATATCGATCAGGGCATCAAAAAACGGCGGGATCCGTTCTTCGGGGTGATCCACCAAAGCCAGCCCTTGCCGGATTTTCACCAGCATCAGCGGCACCAGTTCGACCAGACGCGCCCTGTTTTTACGTACCAAGCGGGGCTGCACACTCCAAATCAGGTCATCCACCAGTGCGAGATAGCCTTCTGCATCGTCCGAACCACCGGCGCTCCGCAACTGGTACTCGGCCACCACCTGCGCCCACGGCCCCCGCAAAAATGCCACCACGATGTCCGGTGCATTTTTAAAGGTCATGCGCTGCACAAACTCCTGGGCCAGGCGCTGGGCCAGCATGTTCCGCTGCTCCACGTGCATGAGGCCACGCGCAGCCTCGGCGGCAGCCTGCTTGTGCAGATGGTCTTCCTGCCCCCACGCTTCGTCCAACTTTTGCAACACTCGCTCAAAAGTGGCGGCACTTCCCTCGCTCCCCAAAAGCGCGGAGATGGCGTTTTCCATGTTTTGCCGGAAACGCGCGTAGCCCGGGGCCTCTTCGCTCTGGAACGCCAGACTCCGGTGCGTCATGCGATCCAGAAAAACGCGCGCGGGGTGCTTGCGGTCTGCGAAAAAGCGGGAGTCTTGCTGAGACATCCGCTGCAGCAGGGGCTCCATACTCAGCACCAATTGCCGCACACCGGGCAACAAGCGGCGGTCTTGCATCAAATTTTCCAGCATCAGGCGCACGACTTCCTGACCCAACTCCTCGCCCAAGGCCTTGCCTTGCAGCGCCTCCCGCGCTGACGCCCTGGCGCGAGGCCGTGGCTGCCCGGCGCCCGCATCGGCCACGACTGCGCGCTCAGAGAGGCGCTTGAGCATCGGCTCGACCAGCTTCATATCCTCCAGGGCCAAGAAAGACGCGGGCACGGTGTGGGTGAAATCTGCATTCCCGGCTGCTGCCGGCCGCGGATCGAGCTCACCAGAGAGCAAACGACGCAATTTGTCCAGCGTGAGCAAGCTGCGTGACACGGAGGACGCCGGGGCGCTGGAGGTCAGGCCGAAAGGATGGGTCGTGGGGCCATACATCGGCACCGGCTCTACGCCCTGGGACTTCAGCCACTCGATCAACTCGCGGTACATCTGGTCTAGCGCGCTACCCAACAAACCAGCGGCAGGCGCCATCACAGACAAGCGCGCCTCATCCTCGGGCACCACTTGGACAAACGCCTCGCGCAAGGCGTGGACGAAAGCTTCCGGTTTGAGCGGGTTCAAATGGGCCTGCACGCTGGACCAGCCCATCAAATTGCTGATCAAGGCGTTCAGATTCGGCAGAACCGCCTCCACAGACCGGGTGACTTCCTGCTCATTGACCGCCAACTCAATGTTGGCATCGATCTGCTCTTCTTCCAGAAACTGGAAATCGTCAAATCGCACAGGGCTGATGTTGGGCTTGCGGAAAGAGCCGCCCCCGTACACCGCACTGCGCAACTCCACACGAAACACCGCTTTCAACTCCGCAGAACGGGCCAACAGTCGCTCGACGGTGACCTGCCGGACGGGATGCAGCTTGGCATGCAGGGTTTTGCCCCCGCCCACTTTGAGCATGGACTTCAGGCCTTCGAGCACATCGTCCAACAGCGGGTCGCACTGCTCCAGCACTGCATCGATACAAGCAGACAGCGTGGGCTTGGTGTTGCCGATTTCGTGGGCAACTCCCAGGCGCCGCAACAAGTATTTCTTCATGGTGACCGTATTCTCAACGCCGCGAATGGGCTTCGCCAGTGTATTGACAGATTGTTACCCGCGCCAACACCGTGCGCCTGTTTCCGTGTCAACAAACCGACACCATGCCAAGCCGTGCGACAATACGGGCCATTGCAGCTATTCAGTTGCCTGCAATATCAGCAACTTGCTGGGGATCGCTACGTGACAGGGCATCCCACTTTTGAATCCATCTGCCTTTGACTGACTGCGCACCGAGTGTCCGCAGAACGGCTGATTCCCAAGCGTCCCGGACGGACGCATCTATCCAATGAACTTTGAAGAATTGAAGCTGGCACCTGCCATCGTGAAGGCCGTGCGCGAGCAAGGTTACGAAACGCCCACCGCCATTCAGGCACAGGCTATTCCCCTGGTGCTCGAAGGCCACGACCTGCTGGGCGGCGCCCAGACCGGTACCGGCAAGACCGCTGCCTTCACCCTGCCCCTGCTGCACCGCCTCTCGATGAGCCGCAGCGCGGAGAACAAATTCGGTGGCACCGGCATCCGCGCCCTGGTGCTGACCCCTACCCGCGAACTCGCCGC
>DAINNP010000065.1:0-3000 GCA_036735785.1 Rhodoferax sp.
ACACCCCATACTCCCTTAGCAGGGGAGCACCTTCGGCCACTCGGTCACGTTTCCTAGCAGCCAGAATTATCGCATGAGTCTGGGCGCTTTTTTCCAAACTCGCGTACCTTCATCACAAAAGCTTGCCTGAGAGCCACATTTCATCGGCGCGCAAGCACCTATTCAAGCTCTTTCAACCAGACCAACGTACTTCCCCGCCGCTGTACATGGCCAGAGCCGACCTTCAAATGAATGCGATGGCCTCGGGTGGTGCAGGCCTTGATCTGACGCAACAGCTCGGATAGCTGTGCCGCTTGCGGTATCTCGCCGTAGAGCGTTTTAAGCCAATGGCGAATGACATTGGCTTGACGCGCAACAGATAAGGCTTGCAAAGGCCGGATCAGCGGCAATTGCAACTCAGCGTGCGCAATCTGGCTCCAGTCTTCAGATGCCAGCTCCTCCAAAAGCGTGTTCGCTTGCGCAGCGTGTCGCGCACTGCGGGTGAAGGTATCGCGAAACTGCGGAAACACAGCCTCCAGTGCCGGCATCACTTGGGCCCGGATGTGGTTGCGGGTGTAACGGACATCCGCGTTGGTGGGGTCGTCTACAAATGATTCGCCTTGCTGCGCCAACCACTCACGCAGTGTCTTGCCGGCGACCTGAAGCAGCGGCCTGTGAAAATGCAAACCGCCGCGCTGCCAGTGTGCCGGCATTCCACTGAGGCCTGCCATGCCCGCCCCGCGGCTCAGCGCCAGCAGCATGGTCTCGACCTGGTCATCCGCATGTTGGGCCAGCGCTATCGATTGAATAGCATCTCCCGCAATATTGGTGCCGGCTAGAGACTCAAAAGCCTTATACCGGGCGATGCGGGCAGCATCTTCAGGACTTTGACCCAGTGCCGGGTGGGCCGCCACCTTCACAATGTGCAAAGGCACAGCAAGGCGCGCACAGGTTTCTTGGCAATGCTGTTCAAACTGTTGCGCCGCAGACTGCAGACCATGATTCACATGAATTGCGACCACCTGCCCCGGCCACCGCGCTACACACGCCAGCAGCAGCGCGGTGGAATCTGCGCCGCCACTGTAGGCTACCCCCAAAGGCAATGCGGGCCCGAAGGCCCGCATTGCGTGTTCAAGAGACTGTGTCATGCAACACGGCCAGGCATTTACTTCCCAGTGGCCTTGGTGTCGGTGAATCGGCCATAGCTCTGGAGACGCTCGTAACGGCGATCCAGCAGCTCTTTGACCTTCAAGTCACTGATTTGGCGGTAGGCATCGGCGAGCGCCCGCTTCAAGAAAGCGGCTGCCTGCTTGGTATCGCGGTGGGCGCCGCCTACCGGTTCATTCACAATTTTGTCCACCAAGCCCAATGCCTTGAGGCGGTGGGCTGTGATGCCCAAGGCGTCAGCCGCCTCTTGCGCCTTTTCAGAGGTTTTCCAGAGGATCGAGGCACATCCTTCAGGGCTGATCACCGAGTACACCGAGTACTGCAGCATGATGACTTGGTCGGCTACCGAAATCGCCAGTGCACCGCCTGAACCGCCCTCGCCGATGATGGTCGTGATGATCGGGACTTCGAGCTGCGCCATTTCAAAAATGTTGCGGCCAATCGCCTCGGACTGTCCGCGCTCCTCGGCATCAATCCCCGGATAGGCACCGGGGGTGTCGACGAAGGTGAAGACCGGGAGTTTGAATTTTTCCGCCAGCTTCATGAGGCGCAAAGCTTTGCGGTAACCCTCGGGCTTGCTCATCCCGAAGTTGCGCAAGCCGCGCTCTTTGGTATCACGCCCTTTTTGCTGGCCGACCACCATGCATGGCGTGCCATTGAACCGGGCCAAGCCACCCACGATACTCAGATCGTCCGCGAAATGGCGGTCACCATGGAGCTCCACGAAATGGGTGAAGATTTCGCCCACATAGTCCAAGGTGTAGGGGCGCTCTGCATGGCGAGCAATTTTGGTGATCTGCCAAGGGGTCAGGTCACTGTAAATGTCTTTGGTCAGCTGCTGGCTTTTTTTGCTCAGCTGGTCGATTTCCGCAGAAATATCGACCGCGGATTCGTTTTGCACGTAGCGCAACTCTTCAATCTTGCCTTCGAGCTCCGCAATGGGCTGCTCGAAATCGAGGAAAGTCTTTTTTGCCAACGTTTTTCTCCTTCTTGCGGTACGAGCGCCCAAGCGCCCCACCCGTTAGTACGCGACCGGTAAAGGGTCGAGAGACCGCCAAATATACCAAGTTGCAACACTGCAATATGGCGCCCAGGCTGCCGCGACTTCGCGTGCATCACTGCGGCTCACCACATCACCCGAAAAATAGTTCTGACTGATGCCAGTGATCAAACCGGCATCATCCAATGGCAGCACATTTGGACGCATGAGGTGAAAAATCATGAACATCTCTGCCGTCCAGCGGCCTATACCGCGTATGGAAACCAACTCCGCGATGATTTCTTCATCGTCCATGCTGTCCCAATCTTTGACATGCAAGGCGCCGTTGTCAAAGTGCAAAGCCAGATCCACCAGATATTCGACCTTGCGGGCACTGAGGCCGGCTGCGCGCATGTCATCCACCTTGAGCTTCAAGACATTGGCGGGCGTCAGCTTCTTGGGCAACAGGCTAAACCGGTCCCACACGGTTTGGGCAGCTTTCACCGAAATCTGTTGACCGATGATGCTGCGCGCCAAGGTCACAAAGGCGTCGCCCCGGGTTTGGAGGCACGCATCCCCGAATTGCGGAATCAGGCGCTTCATAACCCGATCCTTTTTCATCAGATGTTTGCAGGCCTCTTCCCAAAAATAGGGGGTAATGACTGCTTCGGCAGTCGCAGAAATTGCAACCGCCATTACTCTGCCGCCTCCCAAGTCGTCCCTGCGGCGGAGTCCTTCAGCACAATGCCCTGGGCGAGCAGTTCCTTGCGAATCGTGTCTGCCAACGCAAAGTCCTTGGCGGCTTTCGCCGCGGCGCGCTCCACGATTCGCTGCGCAATGGTCGCCTCGTCCAGCCCTGCTCCGGATTGCAAGTA
>DAINNP010000065.1:3100-4884 GCA_036735785.1 Rhodoferax sp.
CCTTCAAACTTGCGGACGGAGTAATTCATATCGCCATTGCCCGAGCGGTAAGCCAAGCCCTTGGCCTCGAGTTCACCAATCAGCGACAGCATTTGCGGCACATATTCAGTGGCGCGAGGCTCCACCGTAGGCGCCTCAATGCGCAGCGCGCCGATGTCGGCATGCATGGCTTCGATCATTTCATCGGTCAACTGGCGGATCGTGATGCCGCGCTCCAGAGCACGCCTGATGATCTTGTCATCGATATCCGTGATGTTTCGCACATAGGTCACCTTCAAATCGCTGGCCTTGAGCCACCGCTGAACCACATCAAAAGCCATCATCATCCGTGCGTGGCCGATATGACACAGGTCATAGATCGTCATGCCACAGACATACATGCGCACGTGACCGGGCTCAAGAGGAGTGAAGGGTTGCAACGAACGCGTAAGCGTGTTGAAAATGCGCAAACTCATGGGTATCAAAAACCTGAACACAAAAACAACGAGCCCGCTACATCACAAAAGGACGCAAAGAGGGCTCGCAAACAATCAAATCGGGGGGGATGTCCTCGGGGCTGCACGCTAACCCCTCGGCTACAATGCCCGCAGTATAAAGCCCTGCGCCGAGGGTGACTCACCGAGCAAGTTTTCAAAGGCACTATGAAGCAAGCCCCATCCCCGCTTTTTTCCGCAATCCGTTGGGTTGCACTGGCCGCTACCTTGTCGTTTGGAGTAGCACACGCCGACGACTACGCAGATGTTGCGCAACTGGTGCGTAATGGAAAGCTCCCGGAGGCCATGGCCAAGGCGGACCAGTATCTTGCAGTCAAGCCCCGTGATCCGCAAATGCGGTTCCTGAAAGGCGTGATTCAGCGTGACTCCGGCAAAAACACCGAGGCAATTGCAACATTCACCCGGTTGACCGAAGACTTTCCCGAGCTCCCTGAGCCGTACAACAATCTGGCAGTCTTGTACGCCGGTCAGAGCCAATTTGACAAGGCGCGTACGGCCCTTGAAATGGCGATCCGCACCAACCCCAGCTACACCACAGCCCACGAAAACTTGGGCGATGTCTATGCCAAGCTAGCCAGCCAAGCGTACGGAAAAGCATTGCAACTCGATGCGAACAACGCAGCTGTGCCGCCAAAGCTCGCTCTGATTCGCGAGCTGTTTAATCCGGCCACATCTAAAGGCCAGCGTCCGGCGTCAACCCTGTCCGCGCCAGCACCGGTGATGCCACCACCCGTGGCAGTGGCAGCGCCGGCAAAACCAGCTCCAGAGCCCGTGGCCAGCAAACCCGCAACCCCTGCAGTACCGGCAGCGAACGCAACCCCAGCGCAAACGGCAACAGCGGCCGCCCCTGCTGCCCAACCCAAAGTCGAACCGGCCTCAGGTGCCGATGCACGCAAAGACGTCGAAACTGCTGTACGGAATTGGGCGAAAGCATGGGCTGCCCGCGATATGAAAGGCTATCTGTCAGCTTACGGACGGGACTTTGATACGCCAGGTGGTGTAAAACGGTCTGCTTGGGAAGAGGAGCGCCGCCAACGCATTACCGGAAAGTCAAAGATCTCCGTGACAGTCAGCAACCTCAACATCACCGTCAACGGCTCGAAGGCGACCGCGAAATTTCGCCAAGATTACAAAGCCAACGAGTTGGCAGTATCCAGCCGGAAAGTTCTGGAGCTCACCAAAACTGGTGATCGCTGGCTGATTGTTCGCGAATCTGTTGGCAACTGAGGCGGCGGAGCACTGTCGGAACGTGTTCGATCGCCTTTTGCGCACATTGAAATCCAATGTGCC
>DAINNP010000065.1:4984-7120 GCA_036735785.1 Rhodoferax sp.
AAAGAGCGGCCACCGACAGGCATGGTTCCTGCGCAGTTTCTGCAACTCGCCCCGACCACCCGCCACGCGATTGCAGTCGATGCCTCCCGGTCTCGCCTGTACTTGTTTGAGAATTCAGGAAACGGCTTAACGCTGATTGCGGACTATTACATTTCCGTCGGAAAAGCGGGAATCTCCAAAGCCGTAGAGGGTGACCAGAGAACGCCTTTGGGCGTTTACTACATCACCAGCAATTTGGACCCCAAGACACTCAAAGACTTTTACGGGTCCGGTGCCCTCCCCATCAACTACCCGAATGTTTTGGATGCGAAGCGCGGGAAAACCGGCAGTGGCATTTGGCTGCATGGAACCCCGCCGACCCAATACGCCCGTGCCCCCCTCGCAACCGATGGCTGCATCGTCCTGGCAAATCCAGACTTGGAGCGCATCATCAGAACAGTCGCGATCCGGGCAACACCGGTCGTCATAGCGCCGCAACTGCAATGGGTGCCAGCAGTGAACGCGAAAAACGCCGCGAAGGGATTTGAGAGTGCCCTTCTCGCCTGGCGCAATGCGAAAACCGGCGGTAATGTGCAGCAGGTGCTGAGTTTCTACACCCCGGACTTCAACAGCAACGGGAAAACGCTCCAGCAATGGACTCCTTTGTTGCGCGGAGAGATGGAAAAAATCAGGGGAAGAACGATCCAGCTAAAGGATGTCTCTTACCTCCACTGGATTGATAGCAACGAAACCATGGTGACCACCTTCGGCGAGGTGGCCGAAGGCTCCCGTATTGGCTGGACAAAGCGGCAGTACTGGAGCTACCAAAATGGTCAATGGAAAATTTTTTACGAAGGAATACTCTGATGCACGTGTGGATTCAACGAGGACTCAAGGCCCTGACCGTTTGCACCGCCCTGCTCTTGCAACAAGCAACGGTGGCTCAAGATGTTGCCCCTAAAGTCGTGTTTCAAACGACCCAAGGCAATTTCACGGTGGAGGTTTATCCAGACAAGTCACCCAAGACTGTCGAAAACTTTCTACGGTATGTGAAAGACAAGCATTACAACGGCACGGTCTTTCACCGCGTCATCCCCAATTTCATGGTGCAAGGCGGCGGCTTCACGCCCAATATGCAGCAAAAACCGACCCGGGACCCGATTCCCCTGGAAGCAAACAACGGTTTGAAGAATGACCGGGGCACTATCGCGATGGCGCGCACAGCCAACCCGCAAAGCGCGACCGCGCAGTTCTTTATCAATGTGGTGGACAATCAAAACCTGAATGCACCTCGCCCTGATGGCCATGGCTATGCTGTTTTCGGCAAAGTCGTCCAAGGCATGGACGTGATTGACAAAATTCGTGGTGTTCCGACCACCAATGCAGGCATGTACCAAGATGTGCCACAAACCCCTGTCGTTATCAACTCGGCCACTTTGGCCCCTTAAATCATGAGCAATCCTCAAGTCGAACTCCACATCACCGGCTACGGCGTTATCACCATCGAGCTGGACCAAGAGAAAGCCCCCAAGTCCAGCGCCAACTTTTTGGCGTATGTGAACAAAGGCCACTACAACAACACAATTTTCCACCGCGTGATTCCGGGCTTCATGATCCAGGGCGGCGGCATGGAGCCGGGAATGGCCCAGAAGCCAACCGACGCTCCCATCGAAAATGAAGCCAACAATGGCTTGAAGAATTCGACGTACACCCTGGCTATGGCGCGCACTGGCGACCCGCACTCTGCGACTGCACAGTTCTTTATTAACGTCGCTGATAACGGCTTCCTGAACCACACCGCACCCAGCATGCAAGGCTGGGGCTACGCTGTGTTCGGCAAAGTGATCGCCGGCTCTGAAGTGGTTGACAAAATCAAGGCTGTCAAGACCGGCAAAAAAGGCTTCCATGATGACGTGCCTAAAGAGGACGTGATCATCGAAAAGGCCGTGGCGCTGTAAATGGAAAAATGCCAGTGGAACTGATTGCACAGCCCCACTGGCGGCGGGTGGATTTCATCTCGGATCTCCACCTGCACTCCAGCGAGCCCCAAACACACGCAGTTTGGGCCCGCTATATGCAAGACACCAAGGCAGACGCACTCTTCATACTCGGCGATTTGTTCGAAGTCTGGGTGGGCGATGACACCCTCACGGATGC
>DAINNP010000065.1:7220-10442 GCA_036735785.1 Rhodoferax sp.
CGCACCGTAAGGTCTGCCGACTGGCAAGCCAACTTTCTGAAGCGCCCGCTACCGGAACGCAGGGCCATCGCGAGCGACATCAGATTGCAGAGTGAAAAAAAGAAAGAAGTGGCCAGCTACGCAGATGTGGACCACTCCGTAGCGCAAGAAGCGCTCGCGTCCGCCGACGCAACCTATCTCATCCACGGCCACACGCATAAGCCCGCGACCCACGAAATGGAACACGGAACACAGCGCTGGGTCCTGAGCGACTGGCATATCCAGGGAAAAGCTAGTGACAGAGCAGAGGTACTGAGGCTAGAGCTGCAGCCGATCTCGGACTCGCTCATGTGGACCCGCCTCGCCCCGCACAACGCCTGCTGATCAGGCAGATTGATAGCGTGCTCCGTGCCGCAGAGCTATGCGGCACGGAGCTGCGTGTTTAACGCTTCAACAGAACTTTCAACACATTTTGCAAACGGCGCGCTTGTGTCGCGTCGTACGCTGCTGCCAATACCTGGGCGGTATCTTCAGCCCAGGTTTGAGCGGGTGCGGGGTCATTGCGACGGGTCAACAGTTGCAACTGCATGCCGCGTCGGGCATCCAAATGCTCGGCGGGCGTCGGCACCTCCGCTGCCATTTCCAGGCGCAACAAGTGTTGCGAAGCCGCCTCGGACTTCACAGCAGCCGAGGCGCTGACAGCCTTCACCCACGCACTACGGGCCTGACCCGCGGCACGACCACCCAAGTCTTGGGCCGTAGGCAACAGGGCAGCATCGCGCTTTTCCCACGCGGACAGCAACTGCACCAAGGCCTCGCCATGGGCTTGAGCCGCCAGCTTTTTGAGGGCAAATTGGGCGTTTTCCATCGCTTCGCGTTGCGCACGGAAAGCGGTGTCACCCAAACGTGGCGCGCTGCTCATGGGCGCACGGTTGCGGTCACCCATGGCGGCGCGGTCATCGCGACGAGGGGCACGGTCGCCGAACCCGGGCTTGCCGGCATCACGCCCACCGCGCCCTGCATCTTTGCGGTCGCCAAATTTGGAGGCTCGGGGATCTGCAGGCGTTTCCTTTTTCATACCGGGACGGTCGTCTCCGCGCACTGCCACCACCGGCTTGGGAGCTGGCTTGGGAGCGACCACAGGCGCTACGGCGGCCAAGGACTCACCCTCTTCTGCAGCCGCTTCTGTTGCTACACTTTCGATAGCTACCGACGCATATTCCGCTTGGGTAGACACCGGATTTTCTTGTTGAACCAAGCCTTGTGCTGCCTGTTCACCGGCGCCTGCAGCGGCCACATCCGCCTGGGCTTGGGCTTGACCGTGCAGCGCAGCGTCGAGCGCTGTCATGGCCGCACGGATGGCGGTTGCATCGCCAGAAGCGTTCGCAGCTTCCAATGCCTTGGCCGCATCAAGCACCGCACGGTCGCGCGCACCCAAGGCGGCTTCCGCTTTTTCACGGTCAGCACTTTTGCGATTAAAGGCATCGTCAATGGGCTTGCGGAAGGCATCCCACAGCTTTTGTTCTTGGCGGCGATCGACCGGGATCGCGTGGGCCTGGGCTTGCCAGCGTTGCTGCAAGGATTTGACCGCATCGATCCGCAGTACCGGCATGGCACCGAGCTGCTTGGCCTCTTCAATCATGGCTTGGCGGGCTGCAAGGCTCTGAGCCTGAACCGCCTCCAGTGGAGCCGCGGCTTCTGCAAAAGCTGCTTTCCACAAGGGCTGCAGCTCAGCAAACATTTTTTCGCCCACATGGCCTGCTTCACGCCAACGGTCGGAAAACTGGTACAGGATGCGATTGAAACCTTTCCAGTCATCATCCAATGCGGTGCGGTTTGCCGCAGCCCATGCTTTCACCTCGTCAATAAGCGCTAAGCGTTGGGCACGGTGTTCTGCAGACTCCGCCTTGACCTTCTCCAACCAGCCCTCCACTACTTTGTAGGCCTCGTTGCAGGCTTCGTCAAAACGCTTCCAAAGCGCATGGTTGGGCACGCCGCCTTGGTCGGTTTGCTTCCACTGGTCACGGAGACTGCGCAAGGTTTCTTGCATCTTGCGGCCACCGATCGCCTGACCATCGGGGCGCTTTAGCAGGCCTTCAGCCTTGCCCACCAACTCCTCACGAATCTGGTCTGCACGCCAGCGCTGCCAACCTTCCAACTCACCTGCAGCCGACAAAGCGGCGTGAGCCTGGTTTTCAAGCTTGGCATCAATCAGCTTGCCGAATTCTTTCAGGGCGTTGCGCAAGCCTGCAGCAGCACCGGCGCTGGCTTTGCCATGGCCTTCGCCCACTTCTTGCTCAACGGTGGCCAACGCTGCCTTGACCGCAGCTTGCGCTTGTGCGCGCAACTCGGGATCTACCTTGGGCTTGGAAACCTTGGGGGCCACCTCTGCCGGCACGCCGCGCAGCGCACGGATCTCGTCGGCCCACACCGGCACGGGAGGCAAAGGTGCCGCCGCATCTTGCGCGGCAGTCAGGGCGAGTGCCAATGCGGCCTGGAAAGCGTCCCACACCACCAACAACTGGCCTTTGGACGCATCCAACAAAGCCGGGAACTTGGCATCCACACTCACCCAGTTGCTGTTGGAAACCAAGGTTTCGGCTTGGCTCTGCCAGTGCTGCACATCGGTGCGCAGGGCATCAACTGCCGTTTGTGCATCTGCCAATGCTTTGGTGGACAGCACTTCAATACGCTGAGCCAGCAATACTGCCGCTTCGCGCTGGACCTGCACCTGGTGTTGCAGGTCTTCGATCCCTTTCACGCGCTCAGAAAGCTGTCCCTTCAGGGTGAGCAATGGCTCTTTACTCAACGGTGCACCCGCTTTGGCGGCATCACGTTGCCAAGCAAGGGCATCTGCAATATTGAGTTTGGCGGTGTCGATCAGGGCTTGCGCTTTGGCAGACCATTCAGCACCCAGTGCTTCCTGACCTTTGGCACGACGGGCCTCATCGAGCTTTTCTCGCACCAATTTGGCGGCGCCCTTGTCCTTCACGCTCAGCTCTTTGAAGACGTCGGCCAACTGTTCGTGGCCCGGCTGGGTCAACAACCAGTCACGAATGCGGGACGCACGCTCCCCCGCAGTGGCAGCGGTAAAGGCTCCGCCAGTCAGACGGTCCAGAGAGGCGATATCAGTGTTTTTAGCAGATTGGTTCGACGTCACAGCGAGCTCAGAGTAAAGTGGGTATGAAATAAGCAACCTCGTATTTTCGCTGCGTTTTCAACACAATCCGCATTGTTTTTGGC
>DAINNP010000066.1:0-3398 GCA_036735785.1 Rhodoferax sp.
AACTGGCTCGCTTCAGCACTGCCCACCGGGGAACGCGCCCATGGATGACATCGTGAAACAAGCCATGGCCAAGTGGCCGAACGTGCCGGATTGCTATGGATGGCTGGGGTTGGACGGCCGCGGCGATTGGTACTTGCGGGACGACGCCGCGCAGGCCAGTGGACTCTTTGCATCCAACAATTTGGAAGCGCGAGGTAGTCGCTTACAGCATGAAAAATTGATCGACTTTATCCAACGGAACTATGCCGCGGATGCAGCGGGTTGCTGGTACTTTCAGAATGGACCACAGCGGGTGTATGTGGAGCTGATGCACACACCCTGGATCTGGCGCATTCAACCTGACGGACAGGTTCGTGCGCATACGGGAGCACTCGTGTCTGTGCTGGAAAGCTATATCGACGAGCAAGGCTTGCTGTACCTGCAAACCACCTTGGGCGTAGGACTGGTTCACACCGCGGATATGGCCCACGCAGCCGCCCATGTGGAGCAGGGTGTGTGGGTGCCCAGCGAAATCACCATTGAGTGGTTGGCTGCGCATTTCCGGTTTGTGCGTAGCCCACTTGCAGCCCATGCCTGATTTAAATATTGCTATTTAATAAATAGCAGAGTGCGCAAGCTGTATCAGGGCTAGAAACAAAAAAAGCCGACTTGCGTCGGCTTTTTTTGATGAGACGAAAGATTACTTCGCCGCCGGCTCTGGCTTCTTCGGCTCGTCGAATTTGCCGCCACCCGCGTTCGCCAGGAACACGACAGCACGCCCGATTTCGTAGTCAGAAAAATCGCCGCCCGCCTGCGCACCCATAGCGCCTTTGCCCTTGATGGCCGAGTTGTACAGGGCATCGAAGCCCGTCTTGACGCGTGCACCCCAAGCGCCCGCATCGCCAAACTTAGGCGCGCCGGCAGCGCCCACAGCATGGCAGGCAGCGCACTGGGCTTTGTAGACTTCTTCGCCGGACTTCATCTCGCGGTTGGCATCGCGGATTTCCACCATGCCGATCTTTTGAATGCGCTCGGCAGTGGCTTTCTCCACGTTCACAGAGCCTGCAGCAGGCTTGTTGGCCGAGGTCACGTAATTCACCAAGCCGATGATCACGAAGATCGGAATCACAAACGAGAAAAACGCCGCCAAAAGCAATTGCTTGGGGGTTTTGACAGGGCCCGTGTGGTCTTCTTCGTGCGCAGTTGCTTGGCTGTTGTCGCTCATGGGTGTCCTCAAATTATTCGGGGGCTTTCAAACAGCTGGCAATTATAGCGGCCGACCTCCTGAAACCACCTACAATCGACGCACTCTTGCGGCTGTAGCTCAGTGGATAGAGTATTGGCCTCCGAAGCCAAGGGTCGTGGGTTCGATCCCCGCCAGCCGCACCATTTTTACGATTCAAAAACACTTTGTTTTTGAACTCTGCGCTCCACGAAGCGCCGCCACGGACGGTGTTATACCAGTCAAGTGGCAAGACTGTCTGCCCAAACCAATGCTTCCATGTGTGCGATGTTCACTTGCTTCAAGGTAAATGGAAGTTTTGCAAATGCATGGCTGAAATCCGTCTCGCTATCCGACTCACACGCGCAGACCAGGGCTAACAAGTCTCCATACGCCCCACGGCCTGTCAGCAGCGTTTCTGCTACACCTTCCTCCAAGGCCAGTTGCTCCAGGAGCTCCGGCATCGGTCGGCCTAACAGCCTGTCGAGCTGCGAAAGCAGCCCGACCAAAAATGCGGAGTCTGCCGCTTCTACGCCGGCTTGCTCAAGCGCAAGAAGCTCCATCATGCGACCGCGAACGACTGCGGCGGTACCGGGAATGCTGGCGTGTGCACTGGTGTTGGTGAGCACCAGGGCAGACCAGCGAACCAGCCGCTCATAGCCGATCAACATCACAGCTTGCCGCAACGACGTGACTTTTTGAGGCAACCCGCTACTGGCCGCGTTGATGATCCGCAGCAGGCTCACGCCCAGACCGGCATCTTTCTTGAGAGCCGTTTCCACTTGCTCTAGTTCTGCGCCGGACCTGAGCAACTGAAAGAGATGGAGTGCGCTGGCCTGCGCAGGGCTCAACACTTTGGATCGGGTGGTCTCCGGTACGGAGAGCCAGTAACCTTGAAACTCACCCACACCCAAAGCCAGCATGCTTTCAAACTGCGTTTGCTGTTCAATTTTTTCGGCAATCAATACCGCGTTGGTTCTCGCCTTGGTTGCGTGTACCAGCGGTTTGTATTGCGCCGGTTCAATGCGCCCGACATCGAGTTTGACGAAGTCTGCCAAACCCTGCCACGGTTTGTATACGGGCGCCACCACGCTGTGTTTAAAGGCCAGGCGAAACCCGCGGGCTTTGAGCGCTTGGAGGGCTGGCACCAGCGCCTGCACAAAGTCGGCGCTGTGGCTTGGCGCATGGCTGATTTCCACCACCGTCGTGGCGGGCGGCAAAAAATCCCACTGCGGTCCCGTCAACCCCTTGTGAACCGAATGGATGAATATGTCGTGCTTTTGGGTTGAAAAAGGTGCGCCGCTTTCGGCGACGGCGTGCAGTGCGAGCGCCAGATCGCTGGCTTCTGAGTGCTGATTCGCCCGGGTCGACCGGTTAAATAGTTGGTAGGCCAGCACCGAGCGCTCAGGGCTGACGATGGGCTGCCTGGCGATTGACATTTGGTCCAACAGCTCTGGCAGCGGGGAAGAGGGCTCGTTCATGTTGGGCGTGATCGATGTGTGACCACACGAGGCTAACGTAGACCCTTTGCACTGACAAGTCTGGCGCATGTGGAGCCAGCAGCGCCGTGGCGTTACAGCGGTAACCCCACATAGTTTTCAGCGAGCGCTGTAGATGCTGCGCGGGATTGAACCAAATACTCCAACTCTGCGTTTTGCAGCTTCTGTCCGATAGCGCCATCTGCCGAGAACCTGTGCATCAGGCTGGTGAACCACCAGGAGAAGCGCTCGCCCTTCCAGATTCTGGCCAAGCAGCGTTGCGAGTAGTGGTCTATGCCTGCTGAAGATCGCTCGGTAAAGTATTCAATCAGCGCTGTTGACAGGTACTTGACGTCCGTAGCCGCCAGGTTCAGGCCCTTCGCTCCGGTAGGGGGGACGATGTGTGCCGCATCTCCGGCCAGGAAGAGTCGGCCGAACCGCATAGGCTCCGCCACAAAGCTGCGCAAGGGGGCAATGCTCTTTTCCAGTGACGGACCGGTGATCAGAGACTCGCGAGCGCTCGGATCGAGCCGCAGGCGCAATTCAGTCCAGAACGCGTCATCTGACCAGCTCTCGACTTTGTCAGTCAAAGGCACTTGCAAGTAGTAGCGGCTCCGGGTCATGCTGCGCTGAGAGCACAAGGCAAACCCCCGTTCGCTGTTGGCGTAAATCAGTTCGTGGTGGACAGGCGGAGTGTCCGCCAGCAGGCCCAGCCAGCC
>DAINNP010000066.1:3498-10341 GCA_036735785.1 Rhodoferax sp.
ACCATGACCTGCTGCCCGCCCGTCAGGGCGCGAAGGTCGATGCGATGGCGCTCACCGCCGAACAGCAAATCGAAGCCCGTGTGTGGCAAGCCCTCTTGGTGCATGCGCCCGCCGACGCCGGCTTCGTCCAGCAGATCTGTCGTGACCTGCTCCAACACACCGGCTCGAATGCGCGAGCGCACATAGTCAGCGCTTTGGCGCTCAATGATGACGGCGTCGATGCCTGCTTTATGCAGTAGCTGCCCCAGTAACAAGCCTGAGGGGCCGGCGCCGATGATTGCCACTTGTGTCCGCATGTCTGCTCCTTTTGATTGAACGAAAGGTTATCGGCGCGCCAGACTTTGAGGGGTTGAAGCGACGGGTTTTTGTGCGATCAATAGAATTGGTGTGCGAATATCGCACACAAAGAGGAGTCTCAAGATGTCTTACGCGCCAGATGCAGATGCCCCATTTGCGGTTGCCAAAGCGGACCTGATTGCCGGCATGGCCAAAGGTATGGCGGTACTGGAAAGCTTTGATACAGAGCGACAGCGTTTGAACGCCACCATGGCCGCTCAAAGGGCTGGCATCACCCGGGCTGCAGCGCGCAGGCATTTGCTGACGCTGACATCACTTGGCTACTTGGAGACGGATGGGAGTTACTTTTGGCTGTCCAGCAAGGTCTTGCGCTTCTCCGGCACCTACCTGTCCTCGGCGCGGTTTCCCCGGGTGGTGCAGCCCGCGCTCAACCGTTTGGCGGCACACACGCAGGAATCTTTTTCGGCGGTGGTGTTGGATGGCAGCGAGGTGGTCATCGTGGCCCGCAGCGGAAACGATTGGCGCAGCTCACCCGCAGGCAAGACCCAGGTGCTCGCGTATGGCTTGCACCTGGGCGCGAGACTGCCTGCGCACGCCACCTCGACCGGGCGGGTGCTTCTGGCCGGGCTGTCTGATGCAGCTCTGGATCAGTGGCTGCAAACCTACCCCTTGCGGCGATTGACCTCGCACACCGTGACAGACCCAGCGGTGCTCAAAGTACAGATCGACGCAGCACGCAAAGCCGACTACAGCTTGGCCTTTCAAGAGCACGAATGGGGCGTGCAAGCTTTGGCGGTCCCGTTGCGCAACTCCCAGGGGAAAGTCGTCGGCGCGTTGAATGTGGTGGCAGCCCCGCACCGCTGGCAGCCTGAGGAGTTCAGGCTTGCCATGTTGCCCGTGTTGCAGGACGCAGCCCAAGAGTTGCGTGCTGCGTTGTGATCGTTTGGGCCTGTCAACCAAGAAGTAGCCCTGAAGAACGCAACTACATTTTCTTTTGATGATTCTTTCAAAACGTTATATTTTGTTTAAAGTGATTTAATCGAATTGAGGGTCATGAAAAAATCCTCTGAAACAGTGAAAGTATTGTCTTTCAGTTTTTGGTTAAATCCAAACGTAGTGACTTGCTTGCGGGCGCAAAGCGCAGTGGCGTTTGAAAATCCAAAAAGCGTAGGCTATGGCATCCAAAATCTATCCAGCTAAGTACTGCTCGATTCCGTGTCTCCAGCGGTTGTTTCTGGCGAATCAGCGAAATACGAATATTTCTCGATATGTGGATGGTATGGATTTTAACAAATAAACCGTTAATAAATTGGTAAATTAACTACGTTTTGCCGATGTGTGGCTGCAACAAAGCGCTGGGTGTCGAATAAAATGCAATGGAAGCCCCAAAACTGAAAGATTTATTCGGTCGCGGTTCCCAGAGCCTTTTAATCCCTTTGCCATGACTAACAGCAGCGACGTTCTGACGACACAACAAGCAGCCCGTATCCTTGGGCTGTCCACCACATCGGTGCAGAAAATGGTCATCAGCGGCGAGTTGGAAGCATGGGTTACTCCCGGGGGGCATCGCCGGATCTTTCGCAGTGCCATTGAAAAGCTGGTGCAGTCGCGCGGCACCGCCGCTCCCACAGAGACCGGTGCGCGACCCCTGCGTGTGTTGCTCGCCGAAGATGATCCTATCCAAGTGGCTTACTTTCAGGCCCTGTTGGCGCGTGGCGGACACGATGTGGTGCTAACGGTTGCCAACGACGCATCGCAAGCCCTGATTCAGTTGGAGCGTCAACGCCCTGACTTGGTCGTCACCGATTTGATGATGACACCTTTTGACGGCTACCACCTGATCAACGCCATGGCGCAAGAGAGCGCCTACCAACCGATCGAGGTCATTGTGCTCACCGCGCTGACTCGCAAGGAAGTCGAAGAAGACGGCCGCTTGCCTAACTGGGTGACGCTGTACCAAAAACCTCTGCAGGCAGAGCGCTTGTTGGGTTACCTCGACGCGCTCGCCACCCGCTTGAACCGCGCGGGCCAATTTATCCAAGCGCCTGCACAGCCCAAACGCGGCCCTGCGGCCTGAACGCTCACGGGGGCTGGTGCCGCCGTGGCTGCTACTGAGTAACCCGACATGTCATTTTCAAATTTAGGCCTTAGCGCCCCACTGGCCTCCGCCATGGAGCGGCAGTTTGCTGCGCCCACGCCGGTGCAAGCAGCCTCCCTTCCTGCCGCACTTGCGGGCCGTGATGTGCTGGTCTGCGCCCAGACGGGCTCTGGCAAAACAGCTGCCTTTGCGCTGGCAGTACTGCAGCGCTGGGTGGTGGAGTCGTCGTCCGCTGGGCGTAACCCCCAAACCTTGGTGTTGGTGCCCACGCGGGAGCTCGCCGTTCAGGTGGGCGGAGTGCTGTCCGGCCTGGCGCGCGATGCCGGCCTTGGCGTCAAGGTCTCGGTGGTGTTCGGTGGTGTATCGATCAACCCGCAAATGATGGCCTTGCGGGGTGGCACTGATATCGTGATTGCCACCACCGGCCGCTTGCTGGATTTGGTGGAGCGCAACGCTGTGCGCCTGGACCAGGTTCGCTGCCTGGTTCTGGACGAAGCCGACCGCATGCTGGACTTGGGCTTTGCCGAGGAGCTGGATCGGATTGACGCGCTATTGCCGCAGCGGCACCAAAGTCTGCTGTTTTCTGCCACCTTTGGCCCTGCGGTGCGCAGCCTTGCCGAGGCGCGTTTGCAAGATCCCGAGAGCATCACACTCGACACCGAAGAGCAAGCGCCGCCCAATATTCTGCAGCGGGCCATTCGGGTCGATGCCAACCGCCGCACGCAGCTTTTGCGGCATTTGGTCACGGCGGAAGCCTGGCCCCGTGCGCTGGTGTTTGTGGCGACCAAATATGCCGCAGAAATGGTGGCGGACAAGTTGCGCCGTGCTGGATTGCAGGCGGAGCCGTTTCACGCCCAGCTCAGCCAGGGCAAGCGCAGTCAGGTGCTGTTTGATTTCAAGGCCAGTGTGGTGCAAGTGGTGGTGGCCACCGATGTCGCTGCCCGTGGTGTGGATATTGCCGGGCTGCCGGTTGTAGTGAATTACGACCTGCCACGTGCCGCAGCAGACTATGTGCATCGCATCGGTCGCACTGCGCGTGCGGGCAAAACCGGCACCGCGGTCAGCTTTGTGAGTGCGGAAACTGCCGCACATTTCGCCTTGATCGAAAAGCGCAATGCCCTCACCGTGCCGCAAGAAGAGGTGCCGGGCTTTGAGCCTGCGCAGGCGTTGCCAGCCATCAGCGCTGATCGCGCAGCGGGCGGAATCAAGGGCCACCGGCCCAGTAAAAAAGACAAATTGCGCGCAGCCGGCCTGCTGCCGCGATTGCAGTAACGCTATAAAAATAATAGCTACTCGCGCAATCTTTATGAGCGCTAGCGGTCAATTTCATGCCTAAGTCCACTGCGCCCACGACTTTGCTGTTTGTCTGCATGGGCAACATCTGCCGGAGCCCTACGGCCCATGGCGTCATGCGCCACAAAGCACTGGCACAGGGTTGGGGTGCCGATGTCTTGCGAATCGATTCCGCAGGCACCCACAACTACCACCCCGGTGCGGCGCCCGATCCTCGCAGCTTGCAACACGCAGGCTGACCGAGTTCTGTACCCGCCACGATGCGAGCGTGGTTCCTGATCCGTATTACGGCGGAGAAGCGGGGTTTGAGCAGGTGTTGGATCTGGTGGAAGATGCCTGCGAAGGGCTCCTGGCCCACATCGCCCGTCAGCAAGCCCACACGAAATAGGCGCTGCCGATGGGGCGCCCTTCGCGAGCCTGCGGGGGAGTCGGGTTTAACCCGCTGACAATGGGGTATGAACGAGTACACCCCCTCCATTGAAATTCCCCCCTCATTTCTCCAGCTGTACGTGGTGCCGGGCCGCACCAAGCCGTCTGCCCCCTTGTCCCAGGTGTTGACCGAGTACGAGCTCTGCGAAGACATGGCCCAAATGCTGGCCCCGACCGCGGCAGACATGCAATTCAAGCTCGGTGTTACTGAGCAGGACGTGATCGAACGCTGCTACCTAGGCCTGCGCACCGAACCTTGCGTGCTCAATGCAGCGCAATCGGCATGGGTCGTTCAAAGAATGGCTGAAATCTTGTCGTGGCCATGGCAAAATCTTGAAAACGTTGTCAAGTCGTAACTATCCGGTAACCAAATTGCCAAACCACGTGGTTTAGCTCCGGTTGGCCGTCGGCGTGTCTCCTTTGTACAAAACCGATTTTGATTTTGCAGAAAAAAGCGCAAAAGCATCGATTTCTAAGGGTTTGCCCGAGGTGGTTGGGGAGGTAATTTAATTACCATCCAACACATCCCGCCGCAGTCTCACCAAGACTGGGCCCCCCGTCAGGAGCATGTTTATGAGTCAGTCTGATGTCCGCTTGCGCGGAATCATCAAAAACTACGGCAAGGCAGATGTCATCCACGGCATCGACTTGGATATCGAGCCCGGCGAGTTCGCCGTGTTTGTGGGGCCCTCCGGTTGCGGCAAAACGACTCTGCTGCGCATGATTGCCGGGTTGGAAGAGATATCTGGCGGCGACCTCAACATCGGTGGCGCCCGGGTGAATGACCTCGGGCCTTCCGAGCGTGGCGTGGCCATGGTGTTCCAGAGCTATGCGCTGTACCCCCACAAGACCGTGTTCGACAACATGGCCTTCGCCCTCAAGATTGCCAAAACACCCAAAACGGAAATTGAGCGGCGAGTCCGCGAGGCATCCGACATTCTCCAGCTGACCGAATACCTCGACCGCTTGCCCAAAGCGCTGTCGGGCGGCCAGCGTCAGCGGGTCGCTATCGGCCGGGCGATCGTGCGCGATCCCAAGGTGTTCTTGTTTGATGAGCCCCTCTCCAACCTCGATGCCGCCTTGCGAACCAAGATGCGGGTGGAGCTGGCCACACTGCACCGCCGCCTCGGGGCGACCATGATCTATGTCACCCACGATCAGGTGGAGGCTATGACCCTCGCAGACAAGATCGTGGTACTGAACAAGGGCCGGGTTGAGCAGGTGGGCAAACCCCTGGACCTCTACAACAAGCCCGCAAGCATGTTTGTGGCCGGTTTCATCGGTTCCCCCCAGATGAACTTCTTGGGCGGCGACATCGCAGCGCGCCACAACGTCGCCACGATTGGTTTGCGTCCGGAGCACCTGAGGGTCACAGAGGGTGGTCCGATCCAAGGCACCCTCAAGCACTCTGAGCAGCTGGGCAACGAAACATTCGCCTACGTCAGTGCGGGTGCGTTTGGCGACATCACGGCCCGTATGGACGGCACCTTGGGCCTGGCGCCCGGACAACCGATTGCCTTGGGTTTTGCGCCGGAGCATCTGTACAAGTTCAATGCCGAAGGCAAGCGGGTCGACTGATCTGCGACAGTTTTTAACGCGCCGTGGATGGGCTGCGGCGCCACAAGAGGAGAAGACGATGATGAAGAAAACCATGATTGCCGGCGCTTGCGCTCTGGCAGCAGCAGCCGTGACCGCACCGGCCATGGCAGCCGACTACAAAGGGCCAAATCTGAAGGGTGAAGTGGTCACCATCACTTGCCCTTGGACAGGCGCTGAAGAAGGCATGTTCAAAAAAGTGATCGCGAACTTTGAGAAATCAACCGGCGCCACCGTCAAGCACTCCTGCTCACAAAGCTCCGAGCAGCAGATCGTGATCGACATCAAGGCAGGCTCCCCATCCAACATTTCCGTGTTCCCGCAGCCTGGTTTGGCTGCCAACATGGCCGCCATTGACGGCTTGAAGCCGCTGGGCGCCAAGGCCCAGGAATGGGTCAAAAAGAACTACGCAGCAGGCAGCTCCTGGGCTGACTTGGGCACCTACGCCAACAAGGCCGGCAAGAAAGAGTTCTACGGCATGTTCTACAACGTGAACGTGAAGAGCCTGGTCTGGTACATCCCTGAGAACTTCAAGGAAAAGGGCTACAAAGTGCCCAAGTCCATGGAAGAACTGCAAACCCTGACCAAGAAAATTGCAGCCGATGGCGGCAAGCCATGGTGTATCGGTCTGGGCTCTGACGCCGCTACCGGCTGGCCCGCGACCGACTGGGTCGAAGACATGATGTTGCGCACCCAGACGCCTGAGGTCTATGACCAGTGGGTCAGCAACAAGATGAAGTTCAACGACAAGCGCGTGATCGAAGCGATCGAAGCCTACGGCTGGTTCGCCAAGAACGACGCCTATGTGGACGGCGGCGCCAAGGCTGTGGCCACCGTGAGCTTCAAGGACAGCCCGAAGGGCATGTTCGGCTCACCGCCCAAGTGCTACATGCACCGTCAAGCGTCTTTCATCCCCGCATTCTTCCCAGAAGGCAAAACGGATGAGGCTGACTTCTTCTATTTCCCCTCTTACAGCAGCAAGAAGCTGGGCAACCCGGTTTTGGGTGGCGGCACGATTCTGACCATCACCAAAGACAGCAAGGGTGCCCGTGCATTCATGGAATACCTGCAGCACCCCCAGTCGCATGAAATCTGGATGGCTGAAGGCGGCTTCCTGACACCGCACAAGG
>DAINNP010000067.1:0-4084 GCA_036735785.1 Rhodoferax sp.
TAGTGCGGCGCTTGGCGCAAGCGGCATTGGTGATGGTCACCGTTGCCCTCATATCGTTCATGCTGTTTCAGTACGTTGGCGACCCCGTCGTCTTCTTGCTGGGACAGGATGCAACGCAAGAGCAAATCAAGGAACTGCGTCAGGCCCTGGGCCTTGACCAACCTTTTATTGTTCAGTTCTGGCATTTCCTCAGGAATGCTGCCCAGGGTGAGTTCGGTTTCAGTTTGCGCCAGGGGACCCAAGTCTCCGCGCTGATTGCCGAGCGCTTCCCTGCCACCCTTGAGCTCGCTTTGGTCGCTGGTTTTCTGGCACTTGCGGTCGGGATCCCTATGGGGGTTTATGCGGCGCTCAAACGCGGCTCGTTCTTGAGCCAAGTGTTCATGACGCTGTCGCTTCTGGGCGTCTCGCTTCCCACCTTCTTGATCGGCATCTTGTTGATTCTGGTGTTCGCCGTAACGCTGGGCTGGTTCCCGAGCTTCGGCCGCGGAGAAGTGGTGAAGATCGGCTGGTGGACCAGCGGTTTGCTGACGGCCAAAGGCTGGCACCACATCGTGTTGCCGGCAGTCACTCTGGCTATTTTTCAGCTCACCCTGATCATGCGACTGGTACGTGCGGAGATGTTGGAAGTCTTGCGGACCGACTACATCAAGTTCGCGCGCGCGCGGGGCCTGACGACACGAGCGGTTCACTTCGGGCATGCGCTGAAAAACACGCTGGTACCTGTGATGACGATCACCGGCTTGCAGCTGGGCGGTTTGATTGCCTTCGCCATCATTACGGAAACTGTGTTCCAGTGGCCGGGCATGGGCCTCTTGTTCATACAGGCGGTGACGTTCGCAGACATTCCGGTCATGGCCGCTTACCTCTGCCTGATTGCCCTGATCTTTGTGGTCATCAATCTGATCGTGGACCTGCTGTATTTCGCGGTGGACCCGCGGCTGCGTGCCGGCAAGTCCGGCGGGCATTGAGCCACAGAACCCAACCCTTTTTCCCTCACAGAGGAACATCAATTGAACTCTCTATTTCACCGGTGGTGGGATGGCGATGTGGGCTATAGCTTCCGCACGTCCCCCACTGCCATCTTCGCCGCGCTGATTGCACTCACCTGTCTGGTGTGTGCGCTCTTTGCGCCCTGGATTGCACCCCACAACCCGTTTGACCTGTCCACGCTGCAGTTGGACAACGCCCGACTCCCGCCCGCCTGGAGTGAAGGCGGCAAAGCCGGCTACCTGCTGGGTACCGACGATCAGGGCCGCGACATTTTGTCTGCCTTGATGTACGGCGCCCGCATCTCACTGGCCGTGGGGCTCGCCTCTGTGGTGTTGTCACTGCTGGTCGGCGTCAGCTTTGGCCTGCTAGCGGGCTTCCTGGGTGGTTGGGTGGACGCGTTGCTGATGCGCTTGTGCGACGTGATGCTCTCCTTCCCCGCAATCCTGGTCGCTTTGCTGATTGCGGGTGTGGGGCGCGCGCTCTTCCCCAATGCGCATGAGTCCCTCGCCTTTGGCGTGCTGATCATCTCGATCTCGTTAACGGGTTGGGTGCAATACGCCCGCACCGTGCGCGGCAGCACCCTGGTAGAGCGCAACAAGGAATATGTGCAAGCTGCACGGGTCACCGGTGTGGCACCGCTTCGCATCATGCGCAAGCATGTGCTGCCCAACGTGCTCGGCCCCGTGTTGGTGCTGGCTACGATCCAAGTAGCCACGGCCATCATCACCGAAGCCACCCTCTCCTTCCTTGGCGTTGGCGCCCCACCCACCTCACCGTCGCTAGGCACCCTGATCCGGGTCGGCAACGACTACCTGTTCTCCGGCGAATGGTGGATCACCATTTTCCCGGGCGCGATGCTGGTCTTGATTGCCCTGAGCGTTAATTTGCTGGGTGATTGGTTGCGCGATGCCCTGAACCCCCGCTTGAGATAACCACCTATGAGTTTGTTACAAGTTAAAAATCTGGTGGTGGAATTCCCATCACGCAAGGGCACGCTGCGTGCGCTCGATCAAGTCTCGTTCGACATTGCACCCGGAGAAATTCTGGGCGTTGTCGGTGAATCCGGCGCCGGCAAATCGCTGACCGGGGCGGCGATCATCGGCCTGCTGGAGCCACCGGGCCGCATTGGCAGCGGCGAAATCCTGCTGGAAGGCCAGCGTATCGACAATCTGCCGCAAGACCGCATGCGTGCGATACGGGGCCGCAAGATCGGCGCGATCTTCCAGGATCCGCTGACCTCGTTGAACCCGCTCTACTCAGTCGGCCGGCAACTGATTGAAACCATCACCACCCACCTGCCACTGAACCAGGCACAGGCACGTGAACGGGCCATTCAGCTGCTCAAAGACACCGGCATTCCGGCCGCAGAACAGCGGATCGACCACTATCCGCACCAATTCTCTGGTGGCATGCGCCAGCGCGTCGTGATCGCTTTGGCCTTGGCCGCAGAACCCAAGCTGATCGTGGCTGACGAACCCACCACGGCACTGGACGTCTCCATCCAGGCGCAAATCATCACCTTGCTCAAAACCATTTGCAAAGAGCGTGGTGCTGCGGTCATGCTGATTACCCACGACATGGGCGTCATTGCCGAAACTTGCGACCGCGTGGCTGTGATGTATGCAGGCCGGGTGGCAGAAATCGGACCCGTGCACGATGTGATCAACCGTCCGTCACACCCCTATACGGCGGGCCTGATGGCCTGTATCCCCGACATGAGTCAAGATCGCGAAAACCTCCACCAGATTGATGGTGCCATGCCACGACTGAATGCCATTCCACAAGGCTGCGCATTCAACCCCCGCTGCACCCGCACCATCGCCAAGTGCACCCAACAACGCCCCGACCTGATGCAGGCAGGCAACACCCAAGCAGCCTGCTGGCTGCACGAGGCCGGAGGTGCCGCATGAGCCAAGATGCACAACCGCTGGTAAGAGCGACTGACCTCGCCAAGACCTTTGACGTCTCTGCCCCCTGGCTGAACCGGGTGATCGAGCGCAAACCCAAGATGCTGCTGAAGGCAGTGAATGGCGTGAGCTTTGATATCGAACGCGGCACCACCCTCGCACTCGTGGGTGAATCCGGATGCGGCAAAAGCACGGTGGCGCGTTTGCTGGTCGGTTTGTATGAACCCACCCGTGGCGGCTTTGAATTCGATGGGCAAGATGCCCATGCCGCATTCAAAACCCCAGAGGGACGCAAACTGCGCCGCCGGGTGCAGATGGTGTTCCAAGACCCTTATGCCAGCCTGAATCCGCGCTGGACGGTGGGTGACATCATTGCCGAACCCCTGATCGAGCATGAAATCCTGAGTGAGCAAGCTGCCCTGGATCAACGCGTGGGCGAGCTGCTGGAGTCCGTCGGACTCTCGGCACAAGACCGCGTCAAGTTTCCGCACCAGTTCTCGGGTGGCCAGCGTCAGCGCATTTCGATTGCACGGGCTTTGGCGACCCAGCCGGAGTTTCTGGTGTGCGATGAACCCACCTCCGCGCTGGATGTGAGTGTGCAGGCGCAAGTGCTCAACATCATGAAAGACCTGCAGCGCAAGCAGGGCCTGACCTACCTGTTTATCTCGCACAACCTCGCGGTGGTGCGGCATGTCAGCGACCAGGTCGGGGTCATGTACCTGGGTGGCTTGGTGGAGTTGGCTGACAAACACACGCTGTTCGACAGCCCGCGTCACCCCTACACCCGCATGTTGCTGGACGCCATTCCCAAAATGCACGACACCGGGCGCGCACGGACGGCGGTGGCAGGCGAAGTGCCGAACCCGCTCAACCCGCCATCGGGTTGCGCGTTTCACCCGCGCTGCCCGCATGCCAATGCACGCTGCAAGAGTGAAAAGCCGGAAATGAAAAAACTACATGGCATTCGGGTCGCATGCCATGCGGTGGAGGAAGGCCGGATCTAATGTCCCTCGGCGGAACCCTTTGCGGTTCCGCCACTAGAAAGGCCTTGTGAAAGTGGCCTTTCTAGGCCACCCACCCCGCAGCCACCAGCGCATTCAAAAACTTGTCGCGCTGATCCGCATGCACAAACGGATGACCGAACTGCACCGCCTGCAGGTTGTAGCCCCGGCCACCCATGGCTTGCT
>DAINNP010000067.1:4184-5482 GCA_036735785.1 Rhodoferax sp.
CTCACCGGCCGCAGCGGCGGCTTGGGGATACAGGCTCAGCGAACACTCCAGCTCGGCAATGGCTGCAGCCATTTGCCCTGCACAAGACAGGGCGGTGCCCAGCGTGAAATGGGCAAAAGCATCACGCTCGTCATTGCGCACCGCAACCAGCGCCAAGCGATTGGCTTCGGCTACTGCAGCGCGCGGGTCTTCGGCCCACGCACCCCAGAGCTTGGCCATGTGCACAAATGCCATGAGCGAGAGACAGGCCGAGTCACCCGGCTTGATTTCCAGGGCGCGGGTCAGCAAGCTTTGGGCTTGCAACACATGCTCAGGCGTGGTGCGCCAGAAATGCCAACGGGCCCGCATCAGCAAGTCCCAGTGCTCCATGTCTTTGGGCGCCACCAGGGCGGAGACCCGCTCCTCGCTGTGCAGATACACCGGCTCAATCGCACTCACAATGTGCGCCGAAATCTCCGCTTGCAGTGCAAACATGTCATTCAGCGGGCGATCAAAGCGGTCTGACCACAGCGTTTCACCGGTCGTCGTATCCACCAGTTCGGCGGTCATACGCAGCATCGCGCCGGCACGGCGCACACTGCCCAACACCAGATAGCGGGCCCGCAAAGCAGAGCCCACGGCCTGATTGCTCTCTGTGGTGTTGCGGTAGGCAAACGACGAGTTCCTTGACACCACCAGCAACCAAGGCGATTTGGTCAGGTAACTGATGATGTCTTCCGCAAGACCGTCTGAAAAATACTCCTGGTCCGGGTCGGCATTGAGGTTCACAAACGGCAACACCGCAATCGTCCGCCGGTAGGCCTGAACATCAGCCGCGAGGGTTTTGGGCAGCACCGGCGCTACCGCACTGGTTTCCGTCTGGCTTGTCACAAGCCGCAAGGTAAAGCGGTAGCCACGGCTGGGCACTGTTGCTATCGCGTCGGCACCCAAAATGCGGCGCAAGCTGGAAACGTGGACCTGGAGGTTGTTTTCCTCCACCACCAAGCCCGGCCAGACCCCATCGAACAACTTCTTTTTGGTGACCAGTTCCCCGGCATGGTCCACCAGCACACACAACACATCGAAGGCCCTGGCTCCCACCATCACGGTCTGGCCATGATGGAGCAACCTGCGCTCATGCCGCTGCAAAACAAAATCACCAAAGGCACTGATTCCGGGGTCTGAGACAGCGGAAGTGAGGTTAACGAGCAATGTGCACTTTCTGTTTTTGAATAGAGCAGGCAGTCGGCGGCCCAACGAATTCAGGAATTTTAAGGAGTCATTCAATACTTTTGGGGGGTTGTCGAACCAAACTCACC
>DAINNP010000067.1:5582-10331 GCA_036735785.1 Rhodoferax sp.
ACATGGCCGATGGCCTGCGCCACCGCTGGACACCAGCAAAACCGATTCAACTCCCACGGATTGAGGGTGCCGTCGGCGTTCGCCGCCTGTACACCCAGTCCAGCTTCAGCGGCCTGCGGATCGCCTTGATTGTGGACACCGAAACGCCTGAGCACGGCGCCAGCTACATGATGGTCTGCTCGCAATGGGGCGAAACAGGCCCTGGCCCGTTCATCTTGCTGCCCCCTTTGGGCACCCACAAGCCCGCGCCCCATAAACCCGCCGGACCTACCCTGCGCAACCGCATTTTCGGCTCGACACAAATCGCATGATTTAAGCCGCTAGCGCAGGTATATGCTCCGCCATCAGCTATTTATTTGATAGCAAATTTACTGGCCAGCCTCGTAGATTTCAAGTGGCAGCCCATCCGGATCGGCAAAAAAAGTAAACCGCTTGCCGGTGTACTCGTCGACCCGCACTGCTTCCACTGCAAGGCCTTGTGCCTCGAGCTGCTGCTTGGCACGCTCCACATCGGCCACCGCAAAACACAGGTGCCGCAAGCCACACGCCTCCGGGCGTGAGGGGCGCGGTGGCGGGTTCGGGAACGAAAACAACTCGATCTGCGAGCCATCCGGCAAGGCGAGGTCCAGCTTCCAGGAATCGCGCGCACTGCGGTAGTTTTCCGCCAGCACGCGCAAGCCCAAAACCTCGACATAAAAGTGCTTGGAGCGGGCGTAATCCGACGCAATCACCGCCACATGGTGCACACCTTGTAACTGCAGCGCAGGCATGGCGCTCATCGCTTGAGGGCGTTTTGGGTCAGGCTCTGCAGGGTTCCGCGGGTGCTGATGAGCTCAGGCTCCAGCACCACCTCAATCACGGTGCCCTGCGGCCGGGCCAAGGCGGCAAGCAGCTCGGCCTCAAAATCTGCACTCTTGCGGATCGTGACACCGGCGTAGCCATAGGCCCTCGCCAGAGCACTGAAGTCGGGGTTCGCCAGCGCGGTACCGGCCACATGCTCTGGATATTCGCGCTCCTGGTGCATGCGGATGGTGCCGTACATGCCGTTGTTCAACAGCAAAATGATGCTCTTGGCACCGTGCTGCACCGCGGTGGCGAGCTCCTGCCCGTTCATCAAGAAGTCGCCATCCCCGGCAATCGTGAATGCCACCCGGCTCTGGCCGCTGCCCGATGCGCCTTGGCTCAAAATCGCCGCCGCAATCCCTGCGGGCACGCCATAACCCATCGCGCCGTTGGTCGGCGCCAACTGGGTTTTGTGCCCGGCGGCCAAGCCGGTGTAGCGGTAGAAACGGTGCAGCCAGCTTGCAAAGTTGCCGGCACCGTTGGTCAGCACCGCATCGGCAGGCAAGTGCTTTTGCAAACAGGCGATCACATGGGGCATGTCCACCAAACCGCGCTCGTTGTCGGCCGGCAAATCGGCAATCACCGAGGGCACCAAATTCGCCTGGTAGTCGGCATTGCAGGCCTGCGTCCAAGCCTCCCACGGCACATTCACCGGTGCGGTCAACACCTCCAGAGAGCGGGCCGCGGCACGCATGCTGGCGTGGATGGCCAGATCCGCTTGGTACACCCGGTTGAGCTCTTCTGCACTGGCGTGGATGTGCACCAGCGTCTGCGCCGCTTTGGGCGCTTGCAGCAGGGTGTAGCCACCCGTGGTCATTTCACCCAAACGGGGGCCGATGGCGATGATCAAGTCACTGTCGCGCACCCGCTTGGCGAGCGCCGGGTTGATGCCGATGCCCACATCGCCCGCGTATTGGGGGTGGTGGTTGTCAAAAGTGTCTTGAAAGCGGAACGCATTGCCCACCGGCAAGCGCCAATTTTCAGCGAAGCGCTGCAGCGCTTGCGCGGCCTGCGGCGTCCACCCCCCGCCCCCTGCAATCACGAAGGGGCGCTCTGCTTTTAAGAGCAGCTGGCGCAGATCCCGCAGGGCACCAGGGTCGCTCCAGGCCTCGACGGGCTCGACACGGGCCAGCGGCTGAGGAAGCTGCCCCGCCGCATCCGGCACCAACACTTGCGTCAACATGTCTTCCGGCAACACCAGCACCACCGGGCCGGGGCGCCCATTCATGGCGGTTGCAAAAGCGCGCGCCACGTATTCGGGAATGCGTTTTGCATCATCAATCCGCTCGACCCGCTTGGCCATGCCCAAGGCACTGGGGCCGAACATGACCCGGTAATCCATTTCCTGAAAAGCCTCGCGGTCACGCTGGTCGCTGGCCACATCCCCGATGAAAAGCACCATCGGCGTGGAATCCTGAAACGCGGTGTGTACACCAATGCTGGCATTCGTAGCCCCCGGGCCGCGGGTCACAAAACAAATACCGGGGCGGCCGGTCAGCTTGCCCTGGGCTTCTGCCATGAACGCAGCACCGCCCTCTTGCCGGTTGATGATGAAGCGAATCTGATCCCGGTAGCGGTGAAAGCCATCGAGCACCGCCAAATAGCTTTCGCCCGGCACACCAAAAGCGTGGGTAACGCCCTGTGCAATCAAGCACTGGACCAAGAGGTGCCCGGCGAGTGCGGGGGTAGAGGTGTCAAGAGTGGGTGTGGATGTCTGCATGCCCGACATTGTGCCGCTAGGTGCCATGCGCAGAGCGCACAGACCTATGCCATTTCAGCCAGTGCCACCCCGCCCTCCAGGTGCCACACCTGTGTGTGTCCCCGCGCCCGCAACAGCGCCGCGGCCTGGCGACTCCGTGCGCCGCTGCGGCAGAACATGACCACCGGGCCGAAGGCTTGCGACAGGGCCGCAGGCATGCTGTGGCGAAGAGCCTCCAAGGGCACATTCAGGGTGCTGGCTTGCGTCCACGGCAGCAAGTTGTGGCTGGCCTGGTGCTCGGCCACATCGCGGACATCGACCATCCGGGCGTTTGGATGGCGTTGAAAGAAATCACCCAGGGCATCAGCAGACAGGCCGCCCTCGCTACCGCACGCGATGGCCAGGTCGGGCCCGCCATTGACTGGGACAGCGGCCGTCCAGCAGGCTCGCAGCACTTGGCCGCAGACGGCGATGCGGGCGCATGCCTCGTCGATGAATGCTGCGTCTACCGTGCCGCCTATCGACAGGCGCACCGCGCCCTCGGTCTGCCAGGCCGGCAAGCCCATGGCCTGCAGCACATAGCTGGGTTCGGCTTTAGCGGCACTGCAAGCGCTACCAGCGCTGATGCGCATGCCGGCCGCGTCAAACACATTGAGCAGCGTTTTGCTGTCGATGCCGGGAACCGAAAAATTGAGTGTGGTTGGCAAGCTGCCTTCAAAGGGCATGTTGAACACCACGCCGGGCAATGCCGCGCGCAGCGCATCGGCCAGGCGGGCACGGTATTGCGCCAGTTGCGCGTGGCTGCGGAACACCGCGTCGCCCCCGTCTTCTAGCACCTGCAACACGGCGCCCAGGGCGGCAATGCCGGGCATGTTTTCGGTGCCGGCCCGGTGTCCGCCTTCTTGGCCACCACCGGCCATCAGCGCGGTGTAGGGGCTGCCCTCCCGCACATACAGCATGCCGATGCCTTTGGGCGCATAAAGCTTGTGGCCGGAGAACGGCGCGTAGTCGATGCGGGTGGCCGCCAAATTCAACTCGAGCTTGCCCAGCGCCTGCACACAGTCCACCAGCCACAGGGCTCGGGAGCCGCTAGCCTGCAACGCGGCCTCTATGCCGGCAATGTCCGACACCACTCCCGTCTCGTTGTTGGCGGCCATGGTGCACAGCAAGGTCGCGCCCGGCAGGTGTTGCTGCAGGAATGCCAGATCGTGCAAGCCGTGTGTATTGACCGGCACCGTGAGCACCGGCAGGTTCAGGCCCAGCAGCTGGTTCCAGTGCGCTACCGCTTGCGGCACCGCTTTGTGCTCAGTGGCACCCAGCAGAATCGGTCCGTGTACCGCTTCGCCGGCATCACGGCGTGTGCGCGCGGCACACAAGGCCGACAGCACAGCGGTTTGAATGCCTTCGGTAGCCCCGCTCCCGAACACCAAATGCCCATTCCCGGTACCCAGCACCCGGGCGACCTGCGCACGCACCCGATCGAGCACGGCCTTGGCGCGTAAGCCGGTGCTGTGGCTGCTGCTGGGGTTTCCGAATTGGCCGGACAAGGCTCGCACCGCAGCATCCCGAGCGGCGGGCAACACCGGTGTGGTGGCATTGCAATCCAGGTAAATCTCGTGGGCAGGTGCGTGCATGGAATTCGTCGTGAGGTGGTGAAAACAAGCCCTCGATGGTAGGCAGGCATCCACGAAAAAACATCTCATTTTTTACCCATATTCAGCAATACATAGAATATTCATTCTCCAATATCACCCCATTGAAGCAATGAACGCCCATAAAGAACTGGATCGCACTGACCGTGCCATCTTGAGTGAGCTGCAAAAAGACGGCACCCTGTCGGTGGCGCAGCTGAGTGAAAAGATCGGCCTGTCCACCACCCCGTGCTGGAAACGGGTGAAGGCGATGGAAGAGTCCGGCCTGATCGAAAAGCGCGTGGCTATCGTCAACCGCGAACAAGCCGGCCTACCGGTCACCGTGTTTGTGAGCCTGCGCACCAACCGGCACGACGAAGCCTGGCTGCGCGAATTTGCCGCCGCGGTGGCCGGCATGCCCGAGGTGCAAGAGTTCCACCGCATGAGCGGCGATGTGGACTACCTGCTCAAGGTGGTGGCTGCCGACATCGCCGGCTACGACCGCTTCTACAAGCGCTTGATCCAGCTGGCCGAGCTCTCCGGCGTGTCTTCGGCGTTCTCGATGGAGCAGATCAA
>DAINNP010000068.1:0-10242 GCA_036735785.1 Rhodoferax sp.
TGACCGGCTCTATCGGCATGCTGCCTTCTGCCAGCTTGAACAGCAGCAACCAGGGTCTGTACGAGCCCAGCCATGGCAGCGCACCGGACATCGCCGGCAAAGGCATTGCCAACCCGCTGGCCACCATCCTGAGTGCCGCCATGATGCTGCGCTTCAGCCTGAACCAGGAAGCTGCCGCACAGCGCATTGAAGCGGCTGTGCAAAAGGTACTGGCGCAAGGCTATCGCACGGCCGACATCTACAGCGAAGGCACACAACGCGTCAGCACCAAAGAAATGGGCGATGCCGTGCTGAAAGCTCTGGCATAAAGCCGGAATGCGGGGCGATATCACGCAATATCGCCTCGCACTTCAAAATCATTTCAGTCCGCGCGGAGCAAAAAATTCTTGTTTTGCGCTACAATAAATTCATGTTTGCCGCCCGCCCCTTCTCTTTGAGCTTGTTGACTGCCTCCATGGCAGACAAGGCCGCGCGCGCAATCATTTCCAAAACCACGACCATTAAGGGCTGATCCAGCTCCGGTATCGTCGTGCGCCCCCCGGCCAGACGAGCCGGAGCAAACAGCCCAGGTCGGGCATCGTTTGTTTACATTGAAAGGGCGTTGATATGAGCAAGTTGGTAGGTTTGGTCGGCTGGCGCGGCATGGTCGGCTCAGTGTTGATGGATCGCATGGAACAGGAAAAGGATTTCGACTTGATCGAACCTCTGTTCTTCTCCACCTCAAACTCGGGTGGCAAAGCACCGGCTTGGGCCAAAAACGAAACCACGCTGCAAGACGCTTTCAACATCGACGCCCTGAAGCGTTGCGAAATCATCATTTCCGCACAAGGTGGCGACTACACCACTGAAGTGTTCCCCAAGCTGCGCGCTGCGGGCTGGAACGGCCACTGGATCGACGCAGCCTCCACACTGCGCATGGAAAAAGACGCGGTCATCATTCTCGACCCGGTCAACATGCCCGTCATCAAGGACGCGCTGGCCAAGGGCGGCAAGAACTGGGTGGGCGGCAATTGCACCGTGAGCTGCATGCTGATGGGTGTGGGCGCTCTGTACAAGGCTGGCTTGGTCGAATGGATGAGCACACAGACTTACCAGGCGGCATCCGGCGGTGGCGCACAGCACATGCGCGAGCTGCTGACCCAATACGGCACCCTGAATGCAGAAGTCAAAGCCCTGCTCGACGACCCCAAGAGCGCCATTCTGGAAATCGACCGCAAGGTCATCGCCAAGCAACGCGCACTGACCGGCGCGGAGACAGCCAACTTCGGCGTTCCACTGGGCGGCTCCCTGATTCCTTGGATCGACAAAGATCTGGGCAACGGCATGTCTAAAGAAGAGTGGAAAGGCATGGCCGAAACCAACAAGATTTTGGGCATGGGCGAAGGCTTCGGCAGCTCTGCGATCCCCGTGGATGGTTTCTGCGTACGCGTGGGCGCTATGCGCTGCCACAGCCAAGCTCTCACCTTCAAGCTGAAGAAAGATGTGCCCGTGGCAGACATAGAAGCCATGATCGCTGCAGACAACCAGTGGGTCAAAGTGGTGCCCAACACCCGTGAGGCAACCATTCAGGATCTGACACCCGTGGCGGTGACCGGCACCATGACGATTCCCGTGGGCCGTATCCGCAAACTGGCGATGGGGCCTGAATACGTGGGCGCATTCACCATCGGCGATCAGCTCCTGTGGGGTGCGGCCGAGCCGCTGCGCCGCATGCTGCGCATCCTGCTGGACGCGTAACAGAGAGTTACACGTCGTTGTCGCAAGGCAACAAGCGTCACAGCGACAATAGGGCCTCTAGACGGGCTTTGGAAGTTAAGCGCTTCCTTAGCTTGTCTGCCTAAGATATTGATGTTAAGGTACTTTTTTGTTTTCTAGCTCAGGCGTTGGCCTGGGAAATGAGAAGTACATCGCAGCTCCCCCTGAGCACCGGAGGCCTTTAAATTGATCGTTAAGTCACATCGTTGGCAGAGGACGGCTGTCGCAGCTGCATCTTTCGCGCTGCTCAGCTTGTCGGGATCCGGTGCGTATGCGCTTTCACTCGGGCGCTTGACCGTGCAGTCCGCACTCGGTGAGCCCCTGCGAGCCGAGGTGGAAATTCCTGAAATCACCGCTGAAGAGGCGTCTTCACTGAGAGCGGCAGTGGCACAACCCGAGGCCTTCACAGCCGCCGGCCTCGAATACAGCCCCGCCCTTACCAGCTTGCAAGCGCGGTTGGCCCGCCGGGCAGACGGTCGGGCCTACTTGCGCCTCACGAGCGACCGCGCGGTCAATGACCCGTTCGTTGACCTGATTCTGGAAGCCACATGGTCTTCGGGTCGCATCGTGCGCGACTACACCTTGCTCCTGGATCCCCCGAGCCTCAAAAAAACGGCACCCGCACCCACACTCGCGCAGATTGCTCCGGCCCCTTCGGTGCCTGCAACCACCCCACAGCCAGTCCCTAGACCAAACAACGAGGCGCCAGCAAGACCGGCGCCTGCTCCCCGAGCGTTGCCGCCAGTTGCTGCAACGCCACTCGCAGCCAAGGCTCCTGACGCGGACAGTGGTCGTATTACCGTAAAGTCTGGCGACACTGCCAGCAAGATTGCTATCGCCAATAAGCCCGCAGGTGTCTCGCTAGACCAAATGCTGGTAGCCCTGCTGCGCTCGAACCCAGATGCCTTTGTGAACGGCAACCTGAACCGAGTGCGGGCCGGTGCGGTCATGGCACTGCCCGGAGCACAAGAGGCCACCAGCATCTCCACCGCAGAAGCCAGCAAAACAGTCTTGGCTCAGAGCAAGGATTTCAACGATTTCCGACGCAATTTGGCAGGTAGCGTTCCGCAAGCCAATGTCAGCGCCGCCGACCGCAAAGCCAGCGGCAGCATCGACACCACGGTGGATGAAAAGAAACCGGCAGCACCCGCGCCAGACAAGCTGACACTGTCCAAAGGCGCCATCAACACCAAACCGGATGAAGCCAAGATTGCCTTGGAGCGCGAGGCAAAAGATGCTGCAGCACGCGCAGCCGAACTAAATAAAACCATCAGCCAGCTCAACCAACTGAAAGACAAAGCAACACCGCCCTCGGCTGCAGCGCCAGCTGTTGCGGCCAGCACCCCGACTCCTGCCATTGCACCAGCAGTACCAGTGGCCGCGGTCACCCCCCCAGAACCAGCGGCAAGTGCAGCCCCCGCTCCAGCAGCATCGGCTCCAGTGGCGGCAGCCTCTGTTCCTGCACCTGTCGCGTCTGAGGCAACTGTTGCCGCACCGCCAAAAATGACGGCCCCTGCGCCAATACCAACCGTCGACGAGCCAACGCTGCTGGACACCCTGATGGAGGACCCTGCCGTTCCCGTCGGAGCAGCAGGCCTGCTTGCGTTGCTGGGTGGCTATGGCTTGTACCGCTTGCGTCAGCGCAAAAAGAATGCGGCTCAAATTGATAGCTCGTTCCTGGAAAGCCGCCTGCAGCCGGATTCCTTTTTTGGTGCGAGCGGCGGTCAACGTGTGGATACCAACCAAAACGGCTCGGCCAGCGCGTCCTCGATGGTGTACTCCGCCAGTCAACTGGATGCAGCCGACGACGTGGATCCTGTGGCCGAGGCAGACGTTTATTTGGCCTATGGTCGCGATCTGCAAGCTGAAGAGATCTTGAAGGAAGCCGTACGCTCCAACCCGGGTCGACTGGCCATCCACACCAAGCTCTTGGAAATTTTTGCGAAACGCCGCGACACACGCAGCTTTGAAAGCACTGCGACCCAAGCCTTCAAACTCACCGGCTCGGAAAGCAACGACTGGGCGCGCATTTGCGAAATGGGCCTCAGCATTGACCCTAGCAATCCGCTATACCAGCCGGGTGGAATCCCCGCCATGCCGGTCGCCGGTGCTGTTGCGGCCGCTGCCGTGGCATCGACGTTTGGCGACAACACAGTGCCACAGTCTGCACACGCAGAACTCGACGCGACAGCGGGCGGCGTGGACCTCGACCTGGACCTCGACTTTTCGTTGGACGACGAGCCGGCAGCAAGCGCGATTAGCGACGTGACCGGCACGGCCATTGCGAGCCAGCCCGAACCCAAGTCGACTGCCAGTAACTCACTGGACATGGATTTTGATCTTTCGGACGACATGCCGGCCACGGTGCCACCGAGTTTTGAGCCTGTCAGCCAAATGCCGGAAATTTCGCTCTCGCTCGACGACCTGGAAGTCCCGTTGGACACGGGCAACTCCACGCCGATGCGCTTTGAGGCGACCAGCCCTGCACCTGTGGAAGAGCCTGCTGCTGAAACGACAGCACATGGTGGCTTGATGGAGTTTGACCTCGAGTCTCTGTCCATGGATTTGGGCACCCCTACAGAAGCCCCCACCTCGGCTCCTGACAACCTGAGCGACGATCCTCTGGGCACCAAGCTTGCGCTGGCGGAAGAGTTCATCTCTATCGGAGATGAAGACGGTGCACGCGCCTTGATCGAAGAAGTGGTGGCGGAAGCGACCGGAGATATGCGGGCCAAAGCACAGAAAGCACTGGCGCAGCTGAGCTAAGCGGCTGCGCTTTGTGCAATGAGACATCGAGGTTCGGGATATCGTGCGGATAGTTTTAGGCGTTAGTTACAACGGGCAGGGATACCAAGGCTGGCAAAGCCAATCGTCCGGCCTGACGATCCAGGACAAGTTGGAACACGCCTTGGGCACGTTTACGGCCCAACGCGTATCCACCCTCTGCGCAGGGCGCACCGACGCTGGGGTACACGGCTTGATGCAGGTCGTGCACTTTGACACCCTGCTCGAACGCGACACCTACTCCTGGATTCGCGGCACCAATGCCAATCTCCCCAAAGACATCGCAGTGCAATGGGCGGTGCAAACCACGACAGATTTTCATTGCCGGGCGTCTGCCTTGTCCCGTCGTTATGCCTATGTGCTGCTGGAGTCTCAAATACGGCCCAGCGTGGAATCCGGGCGCGTGGGCTGGACATTCAACACACTCAACGAAGCCGCCATGCGGCAGGCCGCCGACTTTCTTGTGGGCGAACATGATTTCAGCTCCTTCCGGGCGGCCCAGTGCCAGGCACTGAGCCCGGTCAAAAACCTGATGCGCATTGAGCTGCACAAACGCGGGGCCTACTGGCGCATTGAATTTGAAGCCAACGCGTTTTTGCATCACATGATCCGCAACATCATGGGTTGCCTCGTGCAGATCGGGCAAGGCAAAAAACCGCCGGAGTGGATGGCCGAGGTACTGGCGGCCCGCAACCGCAAGGTGGCGGCACCCACCTTCTCGCCGGACGGCTTGTATTTTCTGGGCCCGCGCTATGACCCCCAGTGGGGCATACCGGACCGCACGCCTGCGTATGATGCGTTGCCATGAACGCACGCACCACGCACACCGACACCTACCCCCGTACCCGAATCAAAATTTGCGGCCTGACCCGCGAGCAGGACATTGACGCCGCCGTCTCCGCTGGCGCAGACGCGATTGGATTTGTGCTGTACGCCAAAAGCCCCCGCGCAGTCACGCCTGAGCGGGCAGCAGAACTGGCCAAAAGACTCCCCCCTTTCGTGACCCCTGTTTTGTTGTTTGTGAATGCAGATGCTACAGAAATAGGAGCTGCTTGCGCAATGGTGGCGGGCGCTACCGTGCAATTTCATGGAGATGAAACGGCACACGAATGCCAGACGGCCACCGGAGACGCTGCCCGCCCCTACCTGCGCGCCGCACGGATTCCGCTGGGCGACGACGCACAAGCGTTTGACCTCGTACAATTTGCGCACGATTATTCGAACGCCCAAGCCATTCTGTTAGACGCCCATGTGGACGGCTACGGTGGCGGTGGCAAAACATTCAATTGGTCACTTCTTCCTCCAAGCGTCAACGCTCACCTCGTCTTGAGTGGTGGACTCACCAGTGCAAACGTGGGCGATGGCATCACGCAGGTCAGGCCGCGCTGTAAGTCGCTGGCTGTGGACGTGAGCTCCGGCGTCGAAGCCGAAGACGCTCACGGCAAGCCCCTCAGGGGCATCAAAGATCCCGAAAAAATCCGCCAGTTCGTTGCCGCCGTGCGCGCGGCGGACCGGCATCTTGCAGGAATGTAAACACCATGTTCGATTACCAACAACCCGATGCCAAAGGCCACTTTGGCAAGTACGGCGGCAGCTTCGTTTCCGAGACCTTGACCCACGCCATCAACGAACTCAAAGACGCATACGCCAAATACCAGCACGACCCCGAGTTCCTCGCTGAATTCCAATCAGAACTCGCCCACTTCGTCGGCCGCCCTTCCCCCGTGTACCACGCGGCCCGCATGAGCCGTGAAATGGGCGGTGCACAAATCTTCCTGAAGCGCGAAGACCTGAACCACACCGGTGCCCACAAGGTCAACAACACCAT
Organism: Rhodoferax sp.; assembly: GCA_036735785.1. Taxonomy (GTDB): domain Bacteria; phylum Pseudomonadota; class Gammaproteobacteria; order Burkholderiales; family Burkholderiaceae_C; genus Allorhodoferax. Next base: position 6,368 of record DAINNP010000068.1, read on the forward strand.
CGGCCAGGCCATGCTCGCCAAGCGCATGGGCAAGCCCCGCGTGATTGCCGAAACCGGCGCCGGCCAGCATGGCGTGGCCACCGCCACCATTTGCGCCCGCTATGGTCTGGAATGCGTGGTCTACATGGGCAGCGAAGACGTGAAGCGCCAAAGCCCCAACGTCTACCGCATGAAGCTGCTGGGCGCCACCGTGGTGCCCGTGGAAAGCGGCAGCAAAACCCTGAAAGACGCGCTGAACGAAGCCATGCGCGACTGGGTGGCCAACGTGGACAACACCTTCTACATCATCGGCACCGTGGCAGGCCCACACCCCTACCCCATGATGGTCCGCGACTTCCAGAGCGTGATCGGTAACGAGTGCCTAGTGCAAATGCCCGAGATGCTGGCAACCGCTGGCTGTAAAACCGAGCAACCCGACGCTGTGATTGCCTGCGTGGGCGGTGGGTCCAACGCCATGGGCATCTTCCACCCCTACATCCAGCACGACCAAACCCGCCTGATCGGCGTGGAGGCAGCGGGCGAAGGTCTGGAAAGTGGCAAACACTCCGCGTCCATCCAAAAGGGCAGCCCCGGCGTGCTGCACGGCAACCGCACTTATGTGCTGCAAGACGACAACGGCCAAGTCACTGAGACCCACAGTGTGAGCGCGGGCCTGGACTACCCCGGTGTGGGCCCGGAGCATGCGTTCCTGAGTGACATCGGCCGCGCTGAATATGTGGGCATTACCGACAAGGAAGCGCTGGACGCTTTCCACTACCTGTGCCGCACCGAAGGCATCATCCCCGCGCTGGAATCCAGCCATGCCGTGGCCTACGCGATGAAGATGGCCAAAACCATGCGCCCCGACCAGAGCATTCTGGTCAATTTGTCCGGCCGTGGTGACAAAGACATCGGCACCGTGGCCGACCTGAGCAATGCCGACTTTTACTGCCGACCCAGCTGCCGTGGCCAATCAGTCAAAGGCGGCGAACAACCCGTGCAGTTGGTCAAAGCAGGAGGTGCAGCATGAGCCGTATTGACACCACCTTTGCCGCGCTGAAGGCCCAAGGCCGCAAAGCGCTGATCCCTTTTGTGACCGCAGGCTACCCTTATGCCGACGTTACGCCTGAGCTGATGCACGCCATGGTCGCAGGCGGCGCGGATGTGATCGAGCTGGGCGTGCCCTTCTCAGACCCCAGCGCGGACGGCCCCGTGATCCAAAAGGCTGGCGACAAAGCCTTGGCCTTCGGTATCGGCCTGGTGCAGGTGATTGCCATGGTGCGCGAGTTCCGCAAAACCAACGAAACCACGCCGGTGGTTTTGATGGGCTACGCCAACCCGGTCGAGCGCTACGACCAAAAACAAGCCCGCCCCGGCGTCGCCAGCGCGTTTGTGAAAGACGCCTCGGAAGCCGGCGTGGACGGCGTGCTGATCGTGGACTACCCGCCCGAGGAATGCGAGACCTTTGCCGCCGACCTGCGGGCCCACAACATGGACTTGATTTTCCTGTTGGCACCCACCAGCACCGATGAGCGCATGCAGCAAGTGGCCCGCGTAGCCAGCGGCTATGTGTATTACGTGTCGCTCAAGGGTGTGACAGGCTCTGGCGCTTTGGACACCAATGCGGTGGAGGCGATGCTGCCCCGCATCCGCCAGCACATCAGCACCCCGGTGGGCGTGGGCTTCGGCATCCGCGACGCGGCGACCGCGAAAACCATCTCTAAAGTGGCAGATGCAGTAGTGATTGGCAGCAAGATCATCCAATTGCTGGAAAACGCGCCACGCGAGCAAGTGGGCCCGGTGGCGCAGACCTTCCTGCAGGAAATTCGCACGGCGATGGACCACGGCTGAGCCTGAAAATCGGCGGGGGCGGTTTGACGGATAATCGCTCCCTGTCTGTTGGACGCCCATTCGGGCACTGCACTGGAGAAATCCCATGAGTTGGCTAGAAAAACTGCTACCCCCCAAGATTCAACACACCGACCCCACGGAGCGCCGCAGCGTGCCCGAAGGCCTGTGGATCAAGTGCCCCAGCTGCGAATCGGTGCTCTACAAAACCGACCTGGAGCAAAACCAGAATGTGTGCCCCAGCTGTGGCCACCATCACCGTATTGGTGCCCGTGCACGCCTGAATGCCTTTCTGGACAACGAAGGCCGCTTCGAAATCGGTCAGGAAGTGCTGCCGGTGGACGCCTTGAAATTCAAAGACAGCCGCAAATACCCTGAGCGGCTGAAAGAAGCCCTCGAAAACACCGGCGAGACCGACGCACTGATCGTCATGGGTGGCGCAGTGCACGGCGTCAGCTTGGTGGCAGCCTGCTTTGAATTTGAATTCATGGGCGGCTCCATGGGCTCTGTGGTGGGCGAGCGCTTTGTGCGTGGCGTGGAGACTGCCATCGAACAAAAAGTGCCATTTATCTGCTTTACCGCGACCGGTGGAGCCCGTATGCAAGAAGGCTTGCTGAGCCTGATGCAAATGGCAAAAACCAATGCAGCGCTCACCCGCCTGGCCAAAAAAGGCTTGCCCTATATCAGCGTGCTGACCGACCCCACCATGGGTGGCGTGAGCGCGGGCTTCGCCTTCCTCGGCGATGTGGTGATTGCAGAGCCGAAAGCCCTGATCGGCTTCGCGGGCCCCCGGGTCATTGAATCTACCGTGCGAGTGACTCTGCCGGAAGGCTTTCAGCGCTCGGAATTCTTGCAAACCAAGGGCGCGATTGACTTCATCTCTGACCGCCGCGAACTGCGCAAAACCATTGCTGAGACCTTGGCGATGTTGCAGCGCCAGCCTGCAGATGCCGTGATCTGAGAATCCGGCTTCGCCCCAAAAAAAGAGGCCCATCGGGCCTCTTTTTTTATCCGGCTACTGCTGAGAGCATGGTGTATTGCAGGTCACCCAGCACAATCGTCAAAATCTGCAGCAAGACCAATAGCACCAGGGGCGACAAATCCACCCCACCCACCAGAGGCACAACTTTGCGGATGGGTGCCAGCACCGGCGTTACCAGCCGACCGATGAGCTCTGAGAAAAACGACTGCGCCTGCACCCAACTCAACACGGCGTAGACCAATACCAACGCGGTCAGACCCGACAAGCTCAGGCGCACCAGGCCCAGCAAGGCCAGCACCACGATCGACAGCGGCGTCACGCCAAACCCATTGAGGGCCCAGAGCACCCCGAAATGCGCCAGCTGGATCAGAAATGCGGCAACCAAACTGGCCATGTCCCACGGGCCCAAAGCAGGCACTACACGGCGTAGGGGCAGCACGATCCAATCCGTCAAAGCAAACACAAAACGCCCCAGCGGGTTCCCCGAGCGGGCAGACAAAGGTATGCGCTGTTGCTGCATGTACAGGCGCAACAAACAGGTGGTGGTCAACAAGCCGGTCACCACTTCCAACAAGAGAACAACGATTTTGTAGAGCATGGGCGATCCAAGTAAAGTGCGAGCGCATCATAGCGGCAGCCTGCCCTCTTACAATGGAGGGTTGCGGCCAAAACCCCTTGAGGTTTGCCGATTTCTCCTACCGAACCCACAAGTCACTCCATGTCTGACCAAAACCAAGCCGCTCCCGCACCGCAAGACGAAAACCAGTTGATCCAAGAGCGCCGTGAAAAGCTCAAGGCACTGCGCGAGCAGCAGGCCGCTGGTCAAGGCGTTGCCTTCCCCAACGACTTCCAACCCGAAGACAAAGCAGAAGCCTTGTTCGCGGCCCACAACGACAAGACCGCAGAAGAGTTGGTTGCCTTGGGCGCCACCGCCAAGGTAGCCGGCCGCATGATGCTCAAGCGCGTCATGGGCAAGGCCAGCTTCTGCACACTGCAAGACTCCTCTTTCGGCCCCAGCGGCGGCCGCATCCAGCTCTATGTGCGCGGTGAAGACGTGGGTGTGGAC